>SKGZ01000261.1 GCA_007117175.1 Bacteriovoracales bacterium
TGAATCGTTTAAAGAAAATCTATCAACGAACTTATCAATGGGTGCAGCAGTATCAACCAGATCAAGTGGCCTTAGAGTCTTTGATCTATGTCAAAAGTCCCCAGGCCTTGATTAAGTTAGCACAAGCTCGCGGAGTGATGATTGCCGCAGTTCAAGAGGCCGCGGCTAAGGCCCAGCTTTTTGAGTACGCCCCCAATTTAGTGAAATCGGCCACCACTGGCTTTGGGCATGTGGACAAAACCAGTGGACAAAAATTCATACAAAAGGTTTTTAAGAAGGAAAAATTTACGAGTAGTGATGAAAGTGATGCTATTTTAATTGCTTTTTGTCATTATTTACAAAAAGGTGATAATCACCAGAAAAAAACACAGCAGCGCAGTCGCAACTTAAAAAGTTCGCTGGCCCATAAAATTCCTAAAGAGGTGCAAACATGATTGGTTTCTTACAGGGAGTAAATAAAGGAAGTATCGATCAGAAAAAGATGATCGTGCTCACTGAATTGGGTATTGGCTATGAGGTGAATGTCAGTGAAAAGCTGATGCAGCAAGAACACGTTCAGTTTTATGTGTCTTGTATTTTAAAAGAGAATTCACAAGATCTTTACGGCTTTGCCAGTTTAGAAGAAAAGAAAATTTTTGAATTACTATTAAGTGTCAATGGAGTTGGCCCTAAATCAGCTTTTGCTTTGATGGGTTTTTATGAAAGCTCAGAGCTGATCAATTATATTTTAATGGGTGATGCAGCCGCTCTTAAGAAAGCTCCAGGCATAGGAGCCAAGGCCAGCCAGCAAATTATTCTGGATTTGGAAAAGAAAATTAAAACCTTAGCCATTGAGCCTAGCGCTGGCTTAAGTGATCCCTTATTTGAGGGGCTGGAAGTTTTACGGCAATTGGGTTTTAAGGATCAAGAGGTGTTACCTGCTTTGAAAGCGAAAATGAGTCATTTCGATGGTAAAATTGAATTATTAGTGAAAGAAGTTTTAAAAGAAATTAGGAATTAAAAATGCAAGAGATCAATACTCGCGAGGTGAGTCCTCAGTTGAATCATTTTGAAAAAGATTATGATCAAAAACTAAGGCCTAGCAATTTCTCAGAATACATTGGTCAAAAAAAGATCATGGCCAATATTGAATTGATGGTGCAATCCTCTAAAATGCGTTCAGCAGCACTGGATCATCTTTTATTAGCAGGCCCTCCCGGTTTAGGTAAGACTTCTTTGGGGTTGTTATTGGCCAAAGAGATGGGAGCGCAAATGCATATGATTTCTGGACCCGGTGTGGAAAAGAAGGGAGACCTGGCGGCAGTGCTCACTAATTTACAAAGAGGAGATCTTCTTTTTATCGATGAAATTCATCGCCTGCCCATTGCCATTGAAGAAATTCTTTATTCGGCGATTGAAGATTTTCGCTTGGATATTATTATTGGCCAGGGAGCTAGTGCCAGAACCATGCAAATTGACTTAGAGCCCTTTACTCTCATTGGAGCCACCACTCGAAGCGGACTTCTCAGCAATCCTTTGCGGGATCGCTTTCAGGCAAGTTTTCACTTTGATTTTTATAACAGCGAAGAACTGGCCTTAATTATTCAAAATAATACCCAAAAATTATCACTCAGTTTAGATCAAGAGGCTATTTTTGAAATTTCGAAGCGCTCTCGGGGAACCCCGCGTATTGCCAATCGAATTTTGCGCCGTGTGCGCGATTTTATTGTGGTCAAGGGCTCAGCTCAGGGAACATTGCCCGATGTGATGAAGGCGATGCAATTACTCGATATTGATCACTGTGGCCTGGATCAGATGGATCGTAAAATTCTTACTGTGATGCGCGATTATTATAGTAATGGTCCGGTGGGAATTGAGGCATTGAGTGCCACTCTGGCTGAGGATAAAAGCACTATTGAGGAAGTCTATGAGCCCTATCTTTTAAAAGAGGGGTTTTTAATTCGCACTCCCCGTGGCCGGGCCCTCACTGAGAAGGCCTTGCAATTTTTAGCTGAGGTTAAAGTTTAGATGAATCTTTTTCAGCGAACCATTCGCAACTCCACTCAGGTGACAGGAATTGGTATTCACTCGGGAAGAAGAGTGACTATGAGTTTGCACCCAGCTCCATCTCATTCAGGAATTCATTTCAAGCGAGTGGATATTAAGAATTCTCCTATCATGAAGGCCACCGCTTTAACTGTTGGAACCACTGAGAATGCCACCACTTTAGGAGAGGGAGCAGGGGCCATTCATACGGTCGAGCATATTCTATCGGCTCTTTATGGGCTGGGGATTAATAACGTGTATATCGAAATTGATGCTCCAGAAGTGCCTATTATGGATGGATCGGCAGCTTCATTTATTTTCCTATTAAAAGAAGTGGGCATTATTCAACAGACTGCTTCTAAGAAATTTATGATGATTAATAAGAAAATTAGAGTGGAAAAAGATGATAAATGGGCCACTATTGAGCCTTGGAGTCACTTAGCGGTGGATTCCACTATTGTTTTTGCCCATCCGGTGATTAAAACTCAGCGCTATCAATTAAATTTTTCCTGTGAAGAGTATATTAAGCAAGTGAGTCGCGCCCGCACTTTTGGTTTCTTAAAAGATGTGGATATGCTCAAAAGAAAGGGATTGGCTAGAGGCGGTTCATTAGACAATGCCATTGTCTTAGATGATTATCATGTGATGAATCCAGAGGGGCTGCGCTATCCCGATGAATTCATTCGCCATAAAATATTAGACACCATCGGAGATATGTCTTTATTAGGTCATGAACTGATTGGTAAAATTACCACTTATAAATCCGGTCATAATTTGCATAATATTCTTTGTCGTGAAATTTTAGCGCAAGAAAATTATGATATTTTAGGGGAGAGTCAACTTCCCGAAGAGATGAAAAAGACCCTGGATCTGCGTCACGCAATGAGTGTTTTCTAGGATTGTTATGAAATTATCAAAAACCCTTTGGCAAACTCACAAAGAAACTCCTAAGGATGCTGAGATCGTTTCCCATCAACTCTTATTAAGAGCTGGGTTACTGCACAAAACCAGCGCGGGATTGTTTACTTATCTTCCCTTTGCCATGAAATCAATGAGTAAAATTAAAAACATCATTCGAGAAGAGATGGAAAAAATTGACGCCACTGAAATCTCTCTTTCTTTGATTACCCCGGCAGAAATTTGGCAGCGATCAGGTCGTTGGCAAAAAATGGGGCCGGAGATGCTTCGCTTTCAAGACAGAACCGAACGAGATTTGTGCTTTAGTCCCACCAATGAGGAGGCGGTGACGGATGTTTTTCAAAAACAAGTCAAGTCCTATAAGCAACTTCCTCTTTGTTTGTATCAAATGAACACTAAGTTTCGCGATGAGATTCGCCCGCGTTTTGGTCTGATGAGGGCCAAGGAATTCTTAATGAAGGATGCTTACTCTTTTCATTCCGATCAACAGTGTTTAAATGAGTACTATCAAAAGATGTATCAAGCCTATCAAAATATTTTTCAACGAATTGGCCTGCAGTTTATGATTGTCAAAGCTGATGCCGGTGCCATGGGCAGTGCTGAAAGTCAGACCCATGAGTTTCAAGTTTTGGCCCAATCAGGGGAAGACTCGCTTCTGTATACTGAAGATGGTAGCTATGCCAGTAATACTGAGAGAGCAGAGGGACAAAGAGCGAACGTTGATTTTCGCAAGAGTGAAAACAGTTTGCAAAAAGTAGCCACTGAGAACTTGAGCACCATTGAAGAGGTGGCGGAGTTTTTAAAGGTTAGGCCAGAGCAGTGTTTAAAGAGTTTAGTTTATCAAGTGGTGAAAAAAGGCAAGCTCACCAGCTACCTTATTTTACTTTTAGGTGATGATGAACTCAATGAAGTGAAGCTCAAGAACCTCACTGGTGCCGATGAAATTTATCCCGCCAGTGAGCAGGATTTAGCCAAAGCTCAATTGGTAGCTGGTTCTATCGGACCAGTGAATCTTGCCTGTGAAATGAAAGTGATCTTTGATCAGCAAATTGAGATGGATGCCCACTATGTGGTGGGTGCTAATGAAAAAAACTTTCACTTCACTGACTTTCGGCCATCAAGAGACCTTGCACAAAAACCTTGGATTGTGGATGTTCGCTGTGCCCGCTCAGCAGACCTAGCTACTAATGGTCAGCCATTGTTAGAAGCGCGAGGCATTGAAGTGGGACATATTTTCCAGCTAGGTGATCAGTACACCAAGTCCATGGCAGTGGATGTCTTGGATCAAAATGGCAAGCGGCAATACCCTTTGATGGGGTGCTATGGCATTGGAGTCAGTCGCACCATGGCCGCGGCTATTGAGCAATGTCATGATGCCAATGGAATTATCTGGCCCAAGGCCATTGCTCCTTTTGATGTCTACCTGGCAGCAATTGTGAAAACAGATGAATTTAAAAAAGTAGCTGAAGATGTTTACCATCTTCTAGTACAGAGTCATTACTCAGTTCTTTTTGATGATCGCCAATTAGGTCCAGGCCCCATGTTTAAGGATGCGGATCTTTTGGGACTGCCCATTCGAGTCACGGTTGGAGAAAGAGATTATCAGCAAACCCAAAAGCTGGAAATTAAACTTCGCCATAACAGTGAGGTGATTCATTGCCGGCAAGAAGAATTGATTGCTACTCTTGATCAGCTTTGGAAAACCATTCCATGATTGATTTGATTATTGGCTTACACAGCGTTTATCACGCCTGTTTGAATGCTGAGCGCAGTGAAAAAATGTTATTGGCCACCGCCCAATCCTTATCAGAACTAGAGTCGCGCTATCAAATCAATGCCAAAAAGTTAAAGCAATTGCAGGTGCAATTAAAGTTAGTGAAAAATAATGATTTTCAGAGCAGTGCTCAAAAAATCTTTCAAGATCATGGCCAGCATTATCGTCGATTGCCCACTCAATTATTATTGCAGGCCAGTGCCAAAAGTATCCAAGGTCCTGATGAACTTTTTCATCACTGCCAAGATCAAACACAATTTCGTCTTTTGGCCTTGGATCGTTTAACTGATATTCAAAACGCTGCAAGTTTAGCTCGCACAGCTGCTTTTTTTAAGGTGGATGGTCTACTCATTCCCAGCAAGAATAGTTTTCAATTAAATTCTGGTTTTTATCGAATCGCCAGTGGTGGAGTGGAGTATCTACAGCTCTACCAAACTCCTCACTTGAGTCGCACTCTTAGTCAATTAGCCAAGCGTGACTTTGCAGTTATCGGTCTGAGCGAAGAGGCGCAAGAGATCAGTGATCAGCAAAAATTCAATAATGGAATTTGTTTAGTTTTGGGAGCAGAGGACACAGGACTTTCCCACAGTGTGGAGCGAGTGCTGACCCATCATTTTCGTTTGCAGTCCCAAGGGCCCATTCAATCCTTGAATGTCAGTGCCGCTGGAGTTTTGGCCATGCAGCTGTTTTTTGCTTGATTAAATGGCTGATGGTCATTATAAATATTAGCTACTACTTAAGGTAAGTGGGAATGTGTGCTGCTCTAGCTCAGTTGGTAGAGCATCGGTTTTGTAAACCGACGGTCGTAGGTTCGAGTCCTATGAGCAGCTCCATTTTTTATTTTAAAATTGGTTTGGGAGTGGTGCCCGAGTGGCTAAAGGGATCAGACTGTAAATCTGACGGTTCACGCCTACGGTGGTTCGAATCCACCCCGCTCCACCATTTTACCATGGCATTTTGGTATGGCATTTTTAAAATAAAATTTGGAAACATAACAGACAATCTTCTTTTTGCGGGTGTAGCTCAGTTGGTAGAGCACCAGCCTTCCAAGCTGGGGGTCGAGAGTTCGAACCTCTTCGCCCGCTCCATTCTTATGCTCACGTGGCTCAGTGGTAGAGCACTTCCTTGGTAAGGAAGAGGTCACGGGTTCAATCCCCGTCGTGAGCTCCATGGTTGAAAAAAGAGTGTCAGTAAAGAGAGAGTTGAAAGTGTAAATTTACTATTGTCATATAATTTTTAACGAGTGATACTCATAGGGATTTATACAAGGAGAAAAAGATGGCCAAAGAAAAATTTGATCGAAGTAAACCCCACGTGAACATTGGAACCATTGGTCACGTTGACCACGGAAAAACCACTTTGACA
>SKGZ01000241.1 GCA_007117175.1 Bacteriovoracales bacterium
AGCAAAGAGATATAATGAGTAACCGTAAGAACATGGTTAAAATTGTAAAGAGAAGTGAATCATCTGCCAAAGGAGTTTTTCATGAATTTAGAAAAAATTAAGATACCGCAAGAATTGCACCCCAGTGATCCACGCTTTGGAGTGGGGCCTTCTCTCATTCCAGTGAAATACTTAGAAAAGCTAGCCAAAACTGGCACTGACTTACTAGGCACTAGCCATCGCAAACCAGCGGTGAAAAAGCTAGTCAAAGAGTTACAAGAAAATCTGCGAGAATACTTTCAAGTTCCCAGTGATTATGAAATTGTCATCGGCAATGGAGGGGCCACCTTTTTATGGGATATGATTGGGCTAGGGCTAGTGCAAAAGCAATCCCATCATTATGTCTGTGGAGAGTTTTCGCAAAAGTGGTTTAAGGCCCATCAAAAAATACCCTGGATTGCCAGCGAAGAAAGCCGTGTGGATTTTGGGGAAGGAATCAATCCAGAGTATCATCAAGGTTGTGATCTGATTGCTTGCACCCTTAATGAGACTTCCACCGGAGTGCAACTCAATCAGGTGCCGGCTAATGACTCATCGGCCTTAATGTGTATGGATGCCACTTCCGGAGCGGGCCAAATACAGGTGGATTTAAAAAAGATTGATCTGTATTACTTTTCACCACAAAAGGTTTTAGCAGGAGAAGGAGGGCTCTACTTTGCCTTTATGTCACCTGCGGCCATCGAGCGCAGCGAGAGAATTGCCAGTGAAAAACGCTATATTCCAGTGATTATGGATTGGAAATTGGCCATCGATAACGCTCGCTCCAATCAAACCTATAACACCCCTAGTGTCAGCAATTTATTCTTGGTCAATGAGCAGGTCAAGTCCATGTTAGACTTTGGAGGGCAGAACAGTGTCTGCCAAGAAGCTGAACGCAAGGCCCAATTCATTTATCAGTGGGCAGAAAATCACCCTCACTTGAGTCCCTATGTGCAAAATCCTGAGTTTCGCTCCCGCTCGGTGGCCACCATTAATGTCAGTGAACAATACCAAGTCAGTCAGATGGTGCAGTACTTGCGAGATGAAAAAATTATTTATGATATTGATGCTTATCGTAAGTTGGGGCAAAACCAATTTCGCATTTCGCTCTTTCATAACGTCAGCTATGAAAACTTGCAAAAACTCACTCAGTGCATTGATTATTTACTGAAAAATTTGAGTGCTTAAGGCCGATTGCTCACTCCAAGACTGTTCACCCCAGGATTGTGCTGAGTCATCGTTATTTTTGCGATCTGAATAGGCCTGTAGTGCAAAATTAAGCATTAAAAGCATCACAAAAAGCAGCAGAATATTTTTCATAGCCAGTGTTTTGCTCCTTTTCACTAAAATCGTCAAGTACTGATTGCCTTAAAATTCAAATCCTCGTTTTTTACACTCCGCGTGATAATCCTTCAAATAAGTAAGCTCCTCTTGAGAGAGGATGGACTCATCAATCAAATCTATTTCCCAAGGCAGATAAATCAGCGGCTCAAAATAAAGAAATTCAGGGTGACGGTGATGGCGCTTGACCACCACCACATTTTCCAGCCTTATTCCTAGTTCATTGGCCAAATAAACCCCAGGCTCAATGGAGAGCACCTGCCCCTCTTTCACTGCAAGTAAGCTGCGAGAAGATAAGTTAGCCCCTCTTTCGTGGACACACACTCCCACCCCATGGCCTGTGCCATGCTGGTAATCAAGTCCTGCCCTATTCAGAGCGCTTCTGGCCATTTGATCAAAGCTGCAACCCAAAGTCCCCTCTCTAAAAACTGAACTTTCCGCGCGAATTTGCCCCTGTAAAACTAAAGTGTAGTAATAGCGGTATTTTTTTAAAAATGTTGCATCGCACTTCACTTTTTCAAAAGGCAAAAATGTTCTGGTACAATCGGTGGCCAATCCCGAGGGAAAATGGGCTCCGGAATCCAATAAGACCAGATCATTTTTTTGCACCACTCGTTTTTCACTGGGATCAGAATAATGAATAATCGCTGCATTTTCACTAAAGCCAGAGATCACATTAAAACTTAAACTCAAAGCACCTCTAGAGCGATAGACCTCTTCAGTCTTGATGGCCAATTGCTTTTCACTGATCAACTCTCCAGTCTCATTGCTCTTTTTAAACCAATTGATCACTTCAAATAAGCACTCAGCGGCGAGTTGATAATTCTCTTGTAGATTTCTAATTTCCTGATTGGTTTTATGGGCCTTAATATTGGCCACTTGCCGGCAATCCACCAGTTGCTTTTCCCCTACTAACTGCTGAAGCATTTGGTAATCTTGCAAGTTTAAATAATCAAAGTCGGCCTTAATGGTTTTGATTTGATGCTTTTTGATGATGGACTGCCACTGATCCACACCAGCCACCTTTAAAACTTCCAGAGCAGAGTTCTGGAATTCGGCGGGTAAATCTGCTTGAGTCAGCAAGTAAATTTTCTGCTCTGTCACCAGCGCCTTGCCCTTAAAATAACTATTATAAGGAGTATGAAAACCTCTGAGTTGAGTTAACCAAGACACATCATCCAAGGCCGTAAGAAAATAGGCACTCTCAGGCCCAATTTTAAGTCTTTGCAATTGATCTTGCACACTGCCCAGCTGATCACTGACACTGTAAAGTGGTGCTAATTGCCCCTCATCCTTTAATTCCAACAATTGGGCCACTTGTTCAAAAGCAATAGCGCTGACAGTAAAGCATTCACTTAACTCATCCTTTATTTTCACCGGAGTGCGCTGATCCACCACCCCCAGTTTTTTCACTCCCAGCTCAATTAAATGCTCTTGCATTAAGGCTAGATTGGAGCGACCAAAAGGCGTTTTCACTGCCTTTAAATTCGAGGCCTTCGCTTGCTGATCTAATTGTAAATGATAGCGGCCATCAGCAAAAACCTGAGCCTGTCCCTGGGCAGTCACAAAGGCTTCACCCATGGAACCATCAAAGCCACTAACATAATAGCGCAAACAGTCCTGCATGGGCACATACTCCGACATGGACTGATCAAAGCTGGAAAGATAAAGTGCATCCAAACCCTGCTCTTTCAGCCAATTTGCTATTTTTTCAATATTCATCTCAACTTGTTTAGTTGTCAGCATGATCCCTCTCCTTTGTCCAAGCTGTGCTATTGATAATATAACGACAATGTTTCACAATAGGCCAATGGATTACAGCAATTACCTGAAACTGCCCCAATTATTATCACTGCAAGAGCTGGAAAGTCACAAGCGAACCGGACAAGCGGCTCACAATGAAATGCTTTTTATTATTATTCATCAAAGCTATGAATTGTGGTTTAAGCAAATCTTGCACGAGGTGATGGCCATTAAAGAAAAATTGGGCCAACCCTTTGTGCAGCAATCCAGCCTGTCCTTTATCGTGAGTAAACTCAAAAGAGTCAATATTATTTTGCAGCAGCTAGTGGATCAAATCAGCATTATGGAAACCTTAAGCACGGTGGACTTTCTAGAGTTTCGCCACCACCTGGTTCCCGCCTCTGGTTTTCAATCGGTGCAGTTTCGCCAGTTAGAGGCCCACTTAGGTCTTAAGTTTTCCCAGCGCATGAGTCTGGAAAAAGCATTTTTAAAACAGCGCTTAGATCATCAGCAATATCAACAAATCGAGCAGCTGGATCAATCGGCTAGTTTACTGGAATTAGTAGACACTTGGTTAGCACGCTTTCCTCTTCTGGAGCAAAAAGAGTATTGGCAAGATTATCAAGCAGCCGTTGAACAGATGCTGGATTTAGAAGCCAAAATTATCTCCAATAACACCCAACAAGATGATCGGCAAATTCAATTTGAACAAAAAAACCTGCAAATGAATCGCCAACACTTTCAAGTGCTCTTTGATGAAAAAGCTTATCAAGATTCTGAGAATAAAATTAGTCGCAAGGCCATGTTAAGTGCCCTTTTCATTCACCTCAACCGGGACTACCCTCTGCTGGCCCTGCCCTTTCAACTGCTTGAAGGATTGGTAGAAATTGATGAGTGGCTCACTCTATGGCGGCAAAGACACGCCCTGATGGTGCAGAGAATTTTAGGTAATAAAGTGGGAACTGGCGGCTCATCAGGTCATCACTACCTAGGCGAAACAGTGAAGAAGAACCGCATTTTTGCTGATTTTTTTAATCTCACTAGTTTTTTACTTCCCCAAAATCAATTGCCCAAACTTAATGCTGAATTAAAAGAACTACTGGCTAAAGAAATTTAATCAAAATATGAAAGATTACCGACACTATTTTTCACGCTCTCTATCTCATTTTAAAGACTATTTACTCTTTCAAGGACACAGCCATCACCTCTGGCCGGATGCTGGTTTTGCTGGTCATGAGATGGCCGCTCACCTGGCTGCCACTCAAGCTGATTTGAAGTGGCAAACTCTCTATCAAGACATTATTCCTAAGGCCAAGTCCATCATCTCCAGTCAATTAGGGCTTTCCCATCAAGACATGGTTTTTGCACCTAACACTCACGAATTACTCACTCGCTTAATGGAAACACTGATGCACCGGGGGGCCAAAACTCTGTGCACCACCACCAGTGAGTTTTATTCTGCTCGCCGGCAATTTCAAAGTTATCAAACTGCAGGTCTGTTAAAGGTGAATTGGCAAAAGCATGAATTTACAGATTCAGCCGAGCAGATTTTAGAAAATCTAGGAGCAGCTGATATTGTCTTTTTCAGTCAGTGTTTTTTTGATAATGCTCGTTTTTTACCCACTGAAGAAATTGAAAAATGGCTAGCAAAAATTCCTAGCTCCACCACTGTGATCATTGATCTCTACCACAGCTATGCCACTCGCCAGTTAAAGCTCGATCAAATCAATCAACGCTGCTACCTGTTGGCTGGTTCTTATAAATATGCCATGGCCGGCGAAGGGGTTGGTTTTCTCATTCCCCCGCAACAAGGACCTGATCTTAATCCTATTAACACTGGCTGGTTTGCTCAATTTGAGCTCTTGGAAAACAACCCAAAAACATTGCAATACCCCCAAGGAGCCCAACGCTTTAGTGGTGCGACCTATGATCCTAGTGGGCTGTGCCGTTTTGTGAAGGTTTGGCAAATGTGGCAAGATGAAAAAATCACTTTAAATGACTTTCATCAACATGCAATTGAGCTGCAAAAAAAGCTAAGCACCATCACTCAACCCCAAGGAGCCAAGCTACTCTACCACCCTGAACAAGAACACGGTCACTTTCTATGCTGGCAATTTCAAACGAGACAACAGGCCAGTGAATACCAGCAAAAACTTCTTGATCGGAAAATACTGTGCGATAGCCGAGAAAACTACCTGCGATTGGGCCAGGCCCCCTATCTTCACTCTATTCCCCAAGACCTCTTCTAGGTACGCCATCCTTTTTTTTCGCTAACTCTTTAAAAACACGTCCACGATGCTCAAAATTTTGAAATTGATCAAAGGAGGGATGACCGGGACTCAGAAGACAAACCTCTCCGAGCTGAATCTTACTTTCAATTTCTAATAATGCCTGCTCTAAAGTCTGGTGAAGAGAATAAGAAAAAGCAGCAGAGAATTCACACAATTGATCCGCCAAAAGTGGTGCGACCTCTCCCATTAAAGCAATATGTTTTAATTGCGGATACTGAGCTAACTGTTGTAAAAAATGAAAATCACTGACATTTTTTTTGCCCCCAAAAATCAAATACACTGATCGATCTGCAAAAGAATTTAAGGCAGTCTGAGTGGCAGGCCAGTTGGTACTTTTTGAATCGTTATAATAATCCACACCTTTTTTTTGTGTGACAAACTCTATGCGATGCTCAACTCCAGAAAACTGTGTCATTAGTTTTTCCATAAGCCCAACTAAGTCTTCTACCCCAAAGGCCTTAAGACAGTGAGCACTTAATAAATAATTTTCAAAATTATGTTGACCGCGGATCAAACTCTTTGGCCAAAGATGATGAAGAAAGCCCATGGCAGAATCATCCGCTATTTTAAAATCGCCAGTTAAATTTAGTTCACTGATGGCCTGATGGGCCTGCTGACTTAATAAAAAAACCTGACTTGAACTTTGATAAGCAGCAATTTTGAGTTTGGC
>SKGZ01000089.1 GCA_007117175.1 Bacteriovoracales bacterium
AAGAAGCTCAAAAAAATCTTTTTGCTTGGATGAAACCTAGGAAAACATCCGATGGTTTGATTAGTTTTCCCAGTCATAATACTGTTCACTCTTGCCCTTATGGGACGTCTCTTATTATCTCCCCTTGGAATTACCCTTTTCAGCTTGCCTTTAATCCCTTAGTTGGCAGCATGGCCGCAGGCAATTGCAGTGTGATCAAACCATCTGAGTTTACTCCTCATACCTCTGAATTAATTGCAAAAATTCTTAATGAGAATTTTGAAGGCCAGTATCTGCAAGTTGTGTTGGGAGCGATTGATGAAACCCAAGAACTACTTGCTCAAAACTTTGATAAAATCTTTTTTACTGGCAGCACTCAAGTGGGAAAAATTGTCATGAAAGCAGCTGCTGAAAACCTTAGTTCAGTCACATTAGAACTAGGAGGAAAAAGTCCCTGCATAGTGGATAAAGATTGCAACTTAGAAGTGAGTTTAAGAAGAATTTTATGGGGAAAATTTATTAACTGTGGCCAAACCTGTGTGGCCCCTGATTATCTGGTGGTTCACTGCAAATTTAAAAACAAACTCAAAGAGCAATCTCAAAAAATTCTAGAACAATTCTATGGAAAAAACCCACAAGAATCAGAAGATTATGGCAGAATTGTCTCTCAAAGACACCTTGAGAGATTACTGCAATTGATTCAAGCAAGTGATGCCATGGATCAATGTCAATATGATAAAGAAGATCGCTACCTTGCTCCCTTCATCCTTGAAAACTGTCAGTGGAATCATCCCCTGATGCAAGAAGAAATTTTTGGTCCCATCTTACCTGTTTTGTATTTTGATGATTTGAATGAAGTTCTGAATCAAATCAAAAGATTGCCCACCCCACTAGCGTTCTACTATTTTGGACAAAATTCCAAAGCGCAGCAAACAGTCATCGAGCAAATTCCTTTTGGCGGTGGCTGTATCAACGATACCATCTTACACTTAAGTCATAGTGAGCTTCCCTTTGGTGGAGTCAAAGAAAGCGGTATGGGACGCTATCACGGCAAGTACAGCTTTGAAGCTTTTAGCTATCAAAAGAGCGTGATGAAAAGAAATTACTTTCTTGATCACTCTCTACGCTACCCTCCCTTAGCTGGTAAATTGAAGTGGTTACGCAAAATCTTAAACTAATTCTATTGCTTATTGTCAAAAATCATTTCTCAGTTTAAGATCTTAGCAATCACAAACAAAGGATCATTTATGAGTCGCTTCAATGTCCCTGTCAACGAATACACCACACCAGATCCCATTACAGCTAATGCTGATACCAGTATTTGGGAAATTGCTAAACTTATGGAGTCCCAAGGAGTAAGACACTTGCCAATACTCAATGGTAATAAAGTAGTGGGAGTCATCAGCGAGCGAGACGTGAAGGTGATTACCTGTCTTAACTTAAGTGATCAGCAACATATTTTAGCACAAGACCTAATGAGCGTTGACCCGGTGACTGTCACTGATAATACCCCATTAGACGAAGTGGCTTACTTAATGTCTGATAAAAAAATTGGCAGTGTGATTGTGAATGATGAGAATGATCAATTTATGGGTATTTTTACACTAACCGATGCTCTGAATGCCTTGATTGAAATTGCTAGAGAGCAAAAGCTTAACTAAATCTTAAGTGAGCCCCTGCCATTGTTTAAACTCAGCCATTCTTGCTAGATAGTTTGTCCCCTTGCGCTCTTGAGCTTCAATAGCCTCTAATGGGTGAATCAATCCTTGATGATTCGCTAACTGGATGGATAATCCTGGTCTAGCATTAATCTCTAGAATCATAGGGCCCTTGTCTGGATCAAGAATAATATCAACCCCCATATACCCAAGTGGACAATAATCAAAGACCTGAGCACTCAAGGTGAGAATATCCATCCATTGAGGAATCACTAAATCAGAGAATTTATTTTTAGTATCGGGGTGATATTCAATTTTTTGATCTTGGCAAACAGCACCACAAACTCGGCCTGTTTTTAAATCGATACCACAACCAACTGCAGCTTGGTGAAGATTGGCCTTGCCATCAGATGCCTTGGTAGGCAATCTCACCATGGCCATCACAGGGTAGCCTTTAAAAACAATGACTCGAATATCTGGAATTCCACCAAAGGAATATTTTTTAAAAATAGGATGGGGCCTAAGTTTTTCTTGAATAATTGCCTTATCAGTTAATCCACTTAAGGAGTAAAGTCCACTAATAATACTACTGACGTGATAACGAATCTGATCAGTGACAAGTCTTTGTCCTGACGCTTTCACAAAATAAGTGCGATCTTCTTCCTTAATGATCTTATCAATGACCACAATTCCGTTACCTTGAGAACCACTAGCAGGTTTAATCACAAAACCATCTTTAAAATCAACTAATTGCTCTTTAATAAAGCGAAGATCCCCTTGGCTTGCGATCACTGCATAATTTTCTGGCATGGCCAAACCATTTTTTCTAAGGCGTTCATCTGTTAAAACTTTATCATCGACTACGGGATAATCGGCTCTATCATTATTGGGAAGAATATACTGAGCCACTCTGCGATTAATTCCTAAAATTCCTAATTTTTTAAAGGAGGCCAACATAGCTTATCTTTGCTTTTTAATGAATGGGGAAAAACGGAAAATCTCACTTAAACGATACCCTTTATAATCGCCAATTAAAATCAATACTCCTATAAAAAACAATTGAGTTTCTGGATAGGTAAAAAGAAAAATCTGCAATTTACTAAAATGAAAAACTAATAAACAAAGATAAGAGATACTTAATGTTCCCAGCAATGTCTTAAAAGTATCTCGATAACCGTTTTCAATTAAAGTAATACTAAATCTTTCAATAATCACAGTCATAATGACCACTGGATAAACATTAATGGCAATTTTATGATTAGGAAAATAGTGATGGGCCACCAGTGCGTAAGTTAAGAGAAATAAAATCATCAAGGTCAAGAGAATGGATAGCCTAGGCACTGCCAGTAGATACAATTTATCCAGCCAAAGTCTTTCCGATAAGCCTATGATGATCACAGCAGCAAAAAAGATTAAACCAAAAACTGCTCCAGCCTCCATAAAAAACAAAGTCAGCAAAAGAGGTGTGAAGATACCAAAGGTAGGCACTCCTACCATATTTCTCATAAAAGATAAAATCACTGCTCCTAAAGGTATAAAAAAGAGTGCATAGAATATTGTTTGGATTCCCAGTGGTAATTGGTATAAATTCCACCAATTCACCCAAGAGTCAACTTTTGAAATCTTATCTCCGTACTGGCCCTTATCAAACTTTGTCACTTTCACAGTCGATGCAAAAATCTTGAAGTTAAAGTCAGGGTTCTCAAAATAGTCTTGATATTTTTCATAGTCTAAGAAAAGAGGAATAAATCGATCCGCATAAGAACCAAATAAATCGGAATGAATATCAACGGGGATCCATTCATTACCAATTAAAACCTGTAATGCAAATGACTTTCTCATGGCGCGAGAACTACTCTGCTCTGGATCTAGAAAAATACCCATCACAATCCGTGCAGGAACTCCTGCTTTTTTGACCAACAAGCTAAAGATTTCATTTTGCAATTGTTTGGAAGCTTTTCCACTTAAAAGCGCTTCTTTTAAATCTGTCACATTTGATTTAAGCTGCACCTCTTGGGTAAAATAATCGAATATTTTTCGAACTTTTTCTTTATCTTGATCATCTGTAAAAATTAAAGCAGAAAGTAAATTATCTAATAATTCTTCTACATCTTGATTGAGATTGGAGTAACGGAGATACCTCTGTATATCCCCTTTGGTTTTGCGGTCTTTAATCTGTCCCCTGTTTTTAAGGCTTCTAAGCTGCACTTCAGCTTGATACCCCAACTTAGTCATCGAGTTGACTCCACGCCAGTGAACTTGCTGAGTATTTTTTTGCATTTGACCAGCTGGCCCTACAGTTTTTACTCTTTTGACACTAAAATGGCTTTCACTTTGAGGTAAAGGCAATGTGACTAAGTCTTGATCGATGCCAAGAGGTGTCAATTGAATTTGAATCTTCCAAATATCATCTCTGCCCACTGGCAAAAAATCCTGGTTGAGAAATTGAACTTTATACAGAACTAAAGAAATCGGTAAAACTAGCAATACCCCTACAATGATTGCTTGGTATTTTTTCAATCAAGCCTACCCATCATAAAAGTTTGAGATACATCTACATTGAAATTACCAATCAACAAATTTCTGCCAATCAAAAACTTATGAGTTAGCTTTTCACGATTGTTTAAATTCACTGCTATTTTAAATTCGCGTTTGCCAATCCTCACATTTTTTTGAATCACATAGCGCTCATTCACATCCCCTGAAGTACTGCGCACTCGCTGTTGAGTCACCACAGGTTTTAAAAGTGTGTGCTTCTGCCCTTTTTCATCAACGGTGGTAAAGCGAACATACTTCTCTCCATTGACTAACTGCTCTTTGATATTTTCAGCGTGGATGGAAGTTGTTTTAGCCCCTGTGTCTACTCGTGCTTTCATCTTAATATTATCGGCTCCTAAACTCACCCACTCCACTCGACCTAAAGAAGGTCTTTTGGCAGCCTTAGCCTGAGATTCTATTTGCCCTCTTGTTTTGTCATCAACATCTTCATTGGAAAGATACTCCGCCAAGATTTCTTGTCGCAAATTTTCCTCGTAATTATTGCGCCAGTCTGCCAAGACCTCCTGTCTAATCTCACTGCGAATCAGTTGCACCAACTCATCTTTAATTTCATTCATGTCTTTGCGATCTTGTGATTCAAAGGCTGCACAACCAGTCAACAAAAGCAATAAAAACCATTTAGTCAAAACCTGCCCCCTTGAGAATATTTTTTCATCTAAAGCTACTATAGTAAAAGATGATATTCGTAGAATCAAATCATATCTACCGGCCAAGATATGTTGGCTTATGGTCCCTTTTGGCGTTTAAGGCAGGACTACTGAACTCAGCTGGTTTCATTCTCACTGGGAACTTTGTCTCCCATGTCACTGGCTTTGGGACGCAAATGGGAATGGCCTTTGCCAGTGATGAATACAGCTTTGGTCTTGAGTTAATGGTGATTCCCATCTTTTACATTCTAGGAGGTACTATTACCGCCTTGATTTTAGATGTGAATTATAATCAAAAAAAAATACCAAATTTTACCCTAGTGCAATTTATTACCACTTGCTTGATTGGGGCTGTCAATTTTTTATATTTTATTGGTTATTATACCACTGGAAAATTTCCCATGCCCCATGATGAAGGAACCATTGCTCTCATTTCTCTACTCTGTCTTATTTGTGGCCTTAAAAACTCGCTGACCACTTGGGCGACAGGGGGAAAAATTAGAACCACTCACCTGACTGGACTCTCCACCGACATCGGCTTACATTTACCAAAGATCTTTCGTAGGGCCAATTGCAATTCTAGATATCCAGAAGAGAGAAAAGTCACCTATGTTCGCCTGATTACTTTTGCTAGCTTTAGTACTGGTGCTTGTTTTGCTGCTTTTACCATTGGACAAATTGGCTATTATCTCTTTTCTATTACTTTTTTGATTTCTCTTTTCTTATTGCTTGTTTCTATTATTAACCAGAAACACGCCATAGAAGTTTACCGCAAGAAATATTGGAAAAAATAAAATCTTATTGCTGTAGCGCCAATCCTTCTTCCAGGTATGGACTTTTCTTAGGCAGCAAAGGAACTCTTTGCAAGCAGCGAAAGAACAATAATAAAAATAAACCTAAATAAGCCAAAGGAATTGCCCACTCTAGACCAAAATGTGGCCCAGGAATCTTAAAGTTTAAAAAGATTTTGGGGGCAATCATGACATAGAAATTAAGTAGGTGCCCAAGCATCACTAAAAGACAGACCGGCGCTAAGATGAATTTATTCCTCTTCGAAAAACGCGGAAGAAGAATTAAAAATGGAATAAACCAATTAATGGCAACTGTTGACCAAAAAGGCACAGTCCAACCATCTTTAAAGCGAATGTAAAAATACTCAGCCGCTTCTGGAATATTAGCATACCAAAT
>SKGZ01000101.1 GCA_007117175.1 Bacteriovoracales bacterium
ACCAGCGACTCGTCCACCCTCAAAATAAATAAATCTCATTTTCCCATTAGGAAGTGAATACCCCCAGCGCTCATTTTCAAAAAATGGATTGCCGTTGACCTGAGTTTTATGGGGACGCCCATAAAGCTGCATAATCTCTTTTTTTCCCATTCCTGGCTGCAGTTGAGGACTCTCAGGTTCTAATCGATTTTGAAATGAAGAACTGGCTAATTCTCGGTAGGACACACTTGAACGATAATAACCCTTAGCCTGCAAAAACTCATCTCTTGCACTCATTGAGTTAAGCTTAAGAAAATAGATTCTCTCTGAATTATTTTGAAATTGATTTTCGTGCTGTAAATAATGAAATTTGAAACTCTGAGGCTGAGCTGCTAGCAATCGCTGCACTTCCTCTTGCAAAGCTTGTTGTTCAAAATACTCTTGTTTGTATTCTGAGTCAGCCGGCAAACGGTTTGCCAACTCAAAACGTCTTTGCGTACGAGAAGGCTGATCATCACCTGCAACTCTCATAAATTGGCGTTGAGGCACAAAAAAAGCTTGATCTTGATCGGCAAAGAGCATTCTCTGCTCTAGGGCCGAACAGCTCTTCAATAAAAGTAGAACAAGAATAAAGCCTAGTAATTTCAATTACTTCCTCCGTTACACTGATCGGATAATGCTAGAGATCATTAAGATCTCAGCAGTATAATGGAAAATTTTTCCCATCCCGACTAAAGTGCTCGGGAAATATTCCGATAAGTTCATTGTCATGAAAAAACTAGAGAAGTTACAAAGAAGTGCGGATCGTTTTCTTATTAAGTTAATGATTTGGCTGATTCCACCTATTTTTTTGCGCTGGGCCTATTGGATCAAACGCAGACTCTCACTTTTGATCGATCAATCTAAGCCTGTAATCAATGAAATACCACAACAGATTAAAAAGACTTCCCTTCATTGCAAAACTCAACTTCAAAAAATTGAAATACCCAAGCCACAAAAAATAGATTTCGCTCAATTCAAGTCTTGGTTTACTGGACTTGGGAGCACTCAACAATCTCTACTCACTATTGCCTTTATTTTTGGTAGTTTTTCCTGCTTGGCCATCATTTTGCAAAATACATTGGTGATTGTTCAAAAAGAGCAAGAGCGTTTGAGTATGCAAGAAACTCAAGCTCAAGATCGTTCTATTGGCTCACTCCCAGATTACTATAATAATCTCAACAGAACCACTGTCTACTCTCAAATTCAAGTCCCATCTCTGATTAATGAAGTGATTGACTATCAACGAGTCAAGATCGATTTAGCTATCACTTTTAATCATCAGTCTCATAAAATATTTTTTGAAAAGAATGAACACCTTTTTAATGATCGTTTAAATCTAACACTTGAACCTATACCCGGTGATTTTGCACTAGAGGTTGAAGGTAAAAAAATCCTTAAGAAGAAAATTCAAGATGAAATCAATTGGGTCCTTTCTCAGAATCCCCAGTTCAAAGGTGATCAGTTCAAAGGTGATCAAAAAGAAAATCGCATCAAAGAAGTTCAGTTAAAATACATTTTGGCCAACTAAATCTGTTAAAATTTTTTTTCGCTCTTTGATCCTATGAGCACAAAGCTTTACATTTCCCTTAAACTCACTCAGCTTCTGACAGTAACTCATCTCAATCTTATGATTTTTTATTTTACTTTCTAATTCAATATCTATTTCATCAAAATCGATTCTTGAACTTGAACTAAAATAGTATTTCAATTCTAAATGTTGCTTTAACTGTCGAAAGTTTCCAGGCCAGGGAAGTTGCTGGTACCATGCTATTAAAGCAGGAGCGAAGTGAATTTTTCGTTCCTCTGCGTATTCATAACAAAATTGGCGAACTAAATCTGTTTTTTCTCTTAAGGCCGGTAAATAAAGGGTTCGACCAGAGGCGATGCGATAATAGAAATCTTTTCTCATTAAGTTTTTTGCCACTAAGGCCTCTAAGTCTTGGCCGCTAGCCACAATTAATCGCGTCTCTATTTTTTTGGTATTGAGATCTCCAACAGCTCTAAATTTAAAGTCATCTAGAAACAAAAGTAACTTAACCTGTAAATCCAGTGGAAGAGAGTCAATCTCATCTAAAAAAAGTGTGCCATGATTCGCACTCTCTAGCGCTCCCACTTTCTTTGCTAAAGCTCCAGTAAAAGCACCCCGACAGTGTCCAAAGAGCTCACTTTCAATTAAGCTGGACGAAAATGAAGACAGATTGATATGCACAAAATTTCCTGAGCGCCCACTGCGCTGGTGAATCTCACGTGCTAAGCGTGTTTTGCCAGTGCCTGTTTCTCCTTGAATAAGAATGGTGAGTTGACTTTTAGCTAACCTGGAATCAATGAAGACTTCACTTTTCATGGGACTGCCTCGCTGAGCACAGCACTTTAAGTAATTCACTCCCAATTGCAATTGATCTCCCAAGCGTAAAAATGAAGCAAAGCTATAGGCACCATTAATCAAAAATGGCGCCCCCTCATGAGTCTCTAACCAATATCTTGCTAAACGGTGCTCATCATCAAAATAGTGCAATTGCAGACTATAATGAAACCGCTCCCGTGAAAAACCCGGCAGTTCAATAGCGCAATCTGCTTTTTTGACTCTGGGATGGGACTGTGAAAAAAAGTCAATTCTGGCCTTCAAAATCTGCTTGTACTCTTTCTTGCCATACAGTGGTGAAATCTGTAGCCAATGTCGCGGCTGTACCCCCTCTAGCTCTAAAAAATTAAAAAAATCTTTACGCACCTTGTAATTCATGATAGCTCCTTGAGTAGTCATAATGAATTAGCTATTCAAAAAAGGTGCCAATGCAGCCAAAGAAAAATCAAATCAATCGACAGTGCTCTCAGTTTCACCGTGGTTATGAAACGGCTACTGATCTTAGAGAATTCTTCTCCACTGGAGCTCAATTTGGAATTAGCTTTGTGGGCAGATCCAATGTTGGTAAGAGCTCTTTAATCAATGCGCTTTTTAAAAATAACTTAGCACGAGTTTCTAAAACTCCAGGACGCACCCGCGAAATTAATGTCTTTAGCTTTCAAAGTATCGAAAATCCCAATGCTTACCTACTTTATGACCTTCCTGGCTATGGTCATGCTAAGGTCTCAAAAGAAATGTCTAAAAATTGGGATGAGCTGATGAGTACCTTTTTTGAAGTGGCCAATGAGCAAGTGCAACACTTTGTTCTGCAAGATGCTAGGCATCCTTTCCAAGCAGCTGACCTGCAATTTTTAGATTATCTTAGAAGTTTTCCAACAGAAGTTTATTTAGTTTTGAATAAATACGATAAGCTTAAAACTCAAAAAGAAAAAAATATTTTACAAAGAGAAATCGAAAAACAAAAAGCAAATTATCCACAAGTGAAAAAAATATTCTACAGCAGTATTCACAATTCTCAATTACTACAAAAACTAGAAAGCGAAATTCTTAATTGTTTACCTGCTTCTTAATACTTGTAATTTCTTCTTCTGATTTATGAATTTCAATCTTTAACTGTTGAATCTCATCAATTAATTTTTGAGCGCTCTCATTAGGTGCCAAGTCCTTATTTTGCTGAACGCAATCAAAGTAATAGCGACCTAAATCTTGTAGCTTTTCATGGAGCTCACTGCATAGTTGACCGCTTTGAAAGAGCTTTACTCCAATTTTGGTAGTCTTCTCCATCTCATTTTTGGCCTGCCCCCATAAATGATTAAACTTTTCTTTAAAATCTCCCATAAAAATCCTCTGTTATGACGGTTTTTACCGGCTATCGCCCCAGTCCAAGTCATTATATGATGAAATCACAGATTTGAAAAACCATGGAAAAAGCTAACTGGCAAGACATCGAAAAGGGCTTACAAAAACGCTACACTGACCAAGTGGACCCTTGGGGCTTTGACTATCGCGCCTTTCTCAAAGGGGCCAAACTACTCGCCCCCCTTTATCAAAACTACTTTCGTGTGCGAGTCTTTGGAGCCGAGAATATCCCCAAGAAAAATTTTATGGCCATCTCCAATCACAGTGGGCAAATTCCCATTGATGGTGTGCTCATCACGCTAGCCACTCTCTTTCACTCTCCCAATCAACGAGTCCTTCGATCCATGGTGGAACGCTTCTTAGTGCAAACTCCATTTTTAGGAAGCTTAGTTGCCAAAGCTGGATCAATCTTGGGAGATCGAGAAAATTGTCGCTACCTTATTGAACGAGAAGAATCAATTTTAGTTTTTCCTGAAGGTGTGCGCGGAATTGCTAAATCCACATCCAATTTCTATCAAGTGCAACCTTTCACCACAGGATTTTACCGGCTGTGCTTAGAGCATCGATTACCCATCTTACCCATTGCAGTGGTAGGAGCTGAAGAAATGTATCCTAAGGTCTATCACAATAAAACATTGGCCAAACTACTCAACATTCCAGCACTACCACTCACCCCGCTCTTTCCACTTTTGGGCCCCTTGGGAATGCTACCCATGCCTGCACCCATTGATATTTACTTTGGCAAACCCATTCCCATCAAACTGAAAAAAAATGCTTCCCCTGATGACATTCAAAAAGAATTAAAAAACTTACAACAAATTATTCAATCGATGATTAATGAGAACCTACCACAAAAACGCCCCTACCTTAGCTTTGAAGAACAACAAAAACTTAAAAAGACTTTTCAGCAAACCTTAAAGCAATTTCTAAAATATGCCACAAGAAAAATTTAAAATCCTCATTCTAGGTTTTGCTGGAGGTTTAGCAAGACTCACCGCCCAGCTGATTTTAGATCGCTACCCTCATTGCTATATTATTGGCGTTGACTCTAGGCCCTGCACCGACTTTTTTCATCACCCACGACTGGAAACTCAACAGATTCGTTACTCACGCAGTCACTTTGAAGCACTTTTTCACCAGCATCAATTTCAAACAGTCTTTCACTTAGGGCGCATCAGTCACGCTCTCAGCAGCACCAGCGCTATTCGCCGCCGAGTGGCCCTCAATCTCATTGGCACTAAAACCATCATGGATCTGTGCCTGAAAAGCCAAACACAAAAACTCATCATCATGAGTACCTTTCATGTTTACGGAGCCCTTCACGACAACCCAGTCTTTCTCACTGAACACGCGCCCCTGAGGGCCAGTATCGATTTTCCCGACCTACACGACGTAGTGGAAATGGATCAAATGTGCCAAAACTGGATGTGGGAAAACCAAGAGCAAGTCAGCGCTGTGATCTTTCGCCCCTGCAATATTATTGGCGCCAATATTCTAAACGCCATCACCAAATTCTTACTCAACCACAAGGGCTTTCACCCCATGGATTACAACCCACAATTTCAATTCATTCACGAATATGATATGGCCAATATTCTGGCACTCAGCTTAGAAAAGGTGCCCATGGGCATCTATAATATCGCCCCCAGCGACTATATCGATCTCAAAAAAGCGCGAGAGATCATCCACGGCTCCTCCTATCCACTGCCCATCTCATTACTGGGCCTGACTAATCATTGGCTCAACCAGCTCAACCTTGGACTGCCTCCCTACCTCATCGACTATCTTAAATACTCCTGCCTCATCGACAATAAGAAAATCCGCTCCATCCTTGGTGATCAACTCACCAAGCACAGTATCGCTCACTCACTAGAATTACTACGCCTTGCGCTATAAATTCTCATTGACTAAGGCCGAATGATCTTCGATAGTTGGACTATTCGCACAGATTTCATGCCCGGGTGGCGGAATGGTAGACGCAGCGGATTCAAAATCCGCCGATGGCAACATCGTGGGGGTTCAAGTCCCTTCCCGGGCACCAGACGCTGGCCAAGCTATCTGTTTGAAAAAACTTTCTAAAATGAAAAATCCAGTCACTGAGGACTGGATTTTTTTTCTTTGTCTTTGTATTTAAAAATTGGCTTGGAACCTAGAAGAGCCACTCTATCTCTTGTAATTTACCAAAAAGAAAAAAACACACTACTCCTACCGATTTTTTTCAAAGGGATTTACTAACTTTCGTGTATTGCTATAGTGACAGTGC
>SKGZ01000295.1 GCA_007117175.1 Bacteriovoracales bacterium
ATAGTTTGTACTCAATTGGTCATTGCAAAGACGAAGAATATAAAATTCAAAAAAGCATAGTCGGCAAAAAGCGATCTGATATACATGAGTCTTATGTTCTTCCCGATGAGAATTGGGCGAAATACAATCGTGGTGTAGAAATTATAACTCATGAAGGTGATCAGTGTATTGGGAGCTCTGGCGGCCCTCTTTTTGATAGTGAGGGTTTTTTGCACGGAGTTTTAGCAATTAAGTATTTTCCAGAAAGGGATGCAGAAATCAATACGGCCGTTAGTTCGTCAGAGATTAAGAATTTTCTAGAGAGGCACACTGGTGGTGAATAGCTTTGAAGAGTGGCTCACATAATTTTAACAAATTAGAGACTGAATTTTTTCCACGACCGATTATTTCGGATTAAATAAAATAGTATTATCTGCTTGATTTTATTTCTTTTTTTTGGAGCCTTTAATGAAGCAGTTACTATTCGTATTGATCTTGATTTTTTCCATTCCTGCATACGCTGAGAGGCCAATTTCTCATCAACTTGGAGATGCTTGGTTTTATGGGGATTACGATGGGTTTGTTGCGATAGTCGAAGAAAATAAATTAACAACTGATTACAGGGCCCCCATGGGGAGATTTCAATGGTCTATGATGCATATTTTGACATATTCAGATGTCAAGAATATGAAATATACACAATCTCATAAGGAAATTTTTAATTATCTTATCCGTTCAGGTTTTGATCCAAATGCATTTGCGATAGATACAGAAAATCCAAATAGAGCAGGAGCTGGTAAGCCTCCAGCGGCTTTTTTAGGGCCTGTGCAAGATGATTCTTTGATCAGGTGGATGGTTGATGCTGGTGTGAAGCTTGAACAAGTTTATCGAGGTCGTGGAAACATGAATACGCTTTTTAGGGATATTGTCATGAATGAGGCTGAATTTATTGAGGGTCCAGGAGTTTTAACAAAGTTCTTCTTGGAAAGTGGTTATGACCCATCAGATGGAGGAACATGTAATGCTTTTAGAGCTTTGACTAGAAGCAGAAGATTTATTGGGCCAACATATAGAAAATTTCATGATATATTTTTCGAATATGGCTTTGCTTATAGTGATTGCAATTTAGTGTCAATTCCACCCCTAGGGCTGTTCGATTAAGATATAAGAACTATTATAAGAACTATTATTGCCCCAGTTTTGGGGCAGTAATACTGATCCCGCGAATATTCTTTTTTCAGACTTTTAATACTTTATAGCATTTTTATTTGAGAGTGCGGTCAATTTTATCGGTCGGTATAACTAATATTATACCGTAGATACCCTAGACGAAATTACAGCCACTTATAGAATTGGGAATTTAATCTCACCAAGCTCAACGATCAGTAATCAAAACAATTTTTAGCTGGCCAAGTCAGATCGAAAGTACAAAAATTAAACATAGATAAAAAAAGTGTCATATAACAAAGAGGATACCTGTATGTTAAATCGATCTAATGTTGGAGTTTTCTTCAATAAAACAAAGGGACAACTCGAAGCGCTAGCCGGCCAGTTCAGAGAAAGAGAAGACGCTGAGAGTTATATCTTCCAAAAGGGCAGCGCAAAGTTTTTCTCTAATCAGGCCCTGATTGAAATTCTTGAGCAGGAAAATCTTAGAATCGAAGAGACTCAAATAATTACTGTCGCAAACCAGAAGGGTGGCGTTGGTAAAACCAGCACAGTCTTATCTCAAGCAAGAAATTTAAGTGACATCGGCTTCAAGGTTTTAGTTATAGACACAGACGCTCAATCAAACACCACGAGAAGCCTTCTTGGAAAAAAAGGAGAAAGATCACTTTTTAATGTCCTGGATGAGGGCTTGGATATTAAAGAAATTATTTTAAATGCTCGTGAAAACCTCGATATAGCTCCTGCGAACTCTGATTGCTCAAGAATTGATTTAATTTTAAGCGACTCAACCTTTACCTATAATCCCGCAACTCTAATAAGAGAAATAATAGACGAGCTTCATTACGATTTCGTTTTAATAGATACAAATCCTAGCTTTTCATCATTAAATATCGCCTGTATTGCATCAAGCGATAGGGTTATTTGCCCCGTCCCTCTTGCCGAGTGGGAAATTGATGGTGTTGAGCAAGTGGCCAAAGTTGTTCATGGAATCAACAAACGACTTAAAACAAGCATCAATCTCGACTTTCTCGTCACAAAGTTTTCAAAAAATGAAACAACGGCCTATGAGGAAATTTCAAAACTAAAAGACTTGGACGGCAATCTGCTAAACACTCTAATCCCCGACGCCTCGGCATTCAGAAAGGCTCAAAAAACAGGCATCTTAGAGAGTCGAGGAAAAGCCTACAAGGAAACATTAAAACTTACACGCGAAATTGTACAAAATAGCATTGGGCAGTAGTTATGGATGCAAGTGATCTACTAAGCAAGGTCGAGAAGAAAAAACCAGCTCAAAAAAAGAAAGAAAAGCGGAATGGCTACAAGGATAAATCTTTCGATAATGTAATGGCCTCCATTTCTCAAAACTGGAAAGAATCTCACGAGAAATCCCACGATGAAAAATTGGCAACAAAGCGAGAACAAACCAGCAACAAAGTGGTAGCAAGGAAGCAAAGCGTGATCAATGCGTCACTAGAGCGTGACAAGAGCGTAATCAATGCGTCACTAAAGCGTGACAAGAGCGTCACTGGTGCGCCACCAAAAAAGAGTCCAACCAAAAAGAGCGTGACCAAAGCGTCACTGGTGCGTGGGCCAGAGCGTGAGCAGATGTGTGAGCAGAGCGTGACTAAAGCGTCACTAGAGCGTGAGCAAAAAATAGATATTACCGAGGTGTCGACTCAGGGCGTTAATATGCTCCAATACTTATTTCAAATCTGTTCATCTATCGGCGAAAGAACAACTCCCCAGATAAAAAACAGCACATTAATCGAGCATCTCGAAACAACCTCTGGTGGCCTAAGAAGCCTCATTCTTAGATTAAAAAAACAAGGCTTTTTGATCATCAAGAAAACTAAAAATGGGCCATCAGGATGGCGAGCCTACCAACTACCAGAATCCACATATAAAGCACTTGCGGACTTAAGAAATACAGAGAGAGCGTTACTAAAGCGCGAGCAGAGCGTGACTAGTGCGTCACCTAATGCGTCACTAGGAGCGTCACTAACCCCCTCTAGTAGTAATAGTAGTAATATAACTAATACTATTACTACTAGGAAGGATGACGACTCATGGCTCCAAGAAATTCAGATTCCAAGCAATTTAAAAAGTCTTGGCTTTGGAGTGAATCACTTAAAGCAATTAAAAAATAAATTTTCACTTTCTCCGAACGAAATCCAAAGTGGACTAGAAGCCTTTTCATTTGATCTCGAAAAAGGAGAAGGGGAGAGGCTTAAGGCGCGAGGAATTCAAAATTTAATAGGATTCTTTTTTGGTGCGATGAAAAGTGGAGGGTATAATCCCGTTAATGAAGGCTTTGAAACGGCCGAAGAAGCAGCAGAGAAAGAAATGCTAGAGCGACTTAAAAAACGAAAAGAAGAAAAAGAAGATCGCAAAAAGGAGCTTGAAGATCTTCTTTTCCAGGAGTGGATTGAAACAAAAGAGAAAAGTGAGCTCGCCGAGCTCTCCTCACCACCGGTGAGCTTCATGGACACTTTTCATAAGGCCGCTTTGAAAAATTATTTCAGGGAAAACGAAATGGATAATTTTAAAAGGGATTTTCAATAATGGGAGATTTTATTTTTGACGTTGAAACACCTTTAGGTTTTAAGGTTCGATGTACAAAAGGATACTGGGAGAATACCATCTTGCGAAAGCATACTGTTTTATCTAACAAACTAGATGAAATAATAAAAACTCTTAAAGACCCTAGTTTTATTCGGCAAAGCAAGAAAGATGAAACAGTCTATCTTTTTTATACTGGTAGTAGCCCAAGATGGATGTGTGCAGTGATTAAGGATCGAAAAGATTATGGTTTTTTAATAACAGCTTACCCTACAGATGCTGTTAAAGAAGGGGAAGAGATATGGAAAAAATAAAAGTGATAAAAGACATTGTTGGCGGAACTCTAACGGTTTGGTTTGGAAGCCCCGACGATGAGCATGTTTGCGAAGAGGCCGGTGATGGAATTGTGTTAATGAAGAATAAGGAAGGCGCTGTAATCGGTTTTGAATATTTGTACTATGGATCGCACTCTGAAGATTTAAACATCGAAACTCTTGTTGCGAAGACAGCGAGCTGATAGAAAGATAAGATGAAGTGTGTTACTTGCAAAAATGGGGAAACTTTAAATTCTAAAACAACTGTCACCTTTGAAAAAAATGGATCAACTTTTATTTTCAAGGATGTTCCTTGCTCAAAATGTGAACAGTGTGGAGAGGTATATCTCGATGATAATGTTTCATCAAAATTGATAGATCAAATTGAGCTATTATCTCGCAGTGGTGGTGAAGTTAGTATTCAGAGATATACGGCCGCATAAAAAATAAGAATAAAACCCCATGTCGAAGAATTACAACAACAGTCAACCTTCAAAACAAAGCGACTTATCCAAAAATCATAATCGATGCAGACAATAATTTCGTTTCTATCAAAATAAAGGCCGGAGTTGAAGCGCGATCATGTTTAAACGATGGAATTGTCTTTCTCGAAGATGAAAGTGGTCATGTCATAGAAATTCAAATTACGAGTCCCAGATTTAGAGCTAGCACCGCACAAAAAGAAAAACACGACTCAATGATTGTATTTTAAGAAAAATTGAATCTTAAGCCAATTTCAAGCCTCTGAAAGTGTTGAAAGTGCAACCACGCTTCACTCAGCATGATTTCTAGTTGAAAATCTTTCTTTTGCTGTATCAAAATCCGATGCGAAACCCGTTTCACAGAGTGTTACACAAGTAAATTTTTCATGTATCACTTTTCACCCCTTATCTTTTTGAATTTACTGACGTAAATACGCCCCCGTGCCTGGCCGACCACCCCCACCCAACGAGCGGGCGGAGGTGGTCGGCCAGGCACGGGGGCTTTGGATAAATTTAAACAGTAAAAAGGGTTAAAAGAAAAATGGAAATTGAGTCTTCTAGGAAAGTGAAACGGCTTCACCCAACAGAGAGAGATAAGAGGGCGATTCTTTTTATTGCAGAGCAGGGCTTTGCAACAATAGATCAGTTGTGGCGTGTCATCTGGGGGGAGCAAAAGAGTGCTGCTTATGCAAGAGGAAGGCTTGGAGCATTAGAGAAAAGCGGATTTTTAAAACCAGTAGCATTAGATAACTTTCCCTTTAAGGTCTTTAGGGCGACTCTTAAGGCCAAGCATTTTGTGGCGAGTGAGTCGAAAAATATTCTTCCCATGGGAGACATTTCAAAGACGATAGCTATGCACCAATTAGAACTCAACGAGGTGAGAATTGAGCTTGAGGTGCGTGGAATTGACTCGTGGCGTTCGGCAGAATCTTTAATCATTGATCCATCGTTTAAAAAGCTTGGGGGACGCCATGTTCCCGATGGGCTTTATATAACCTCCAAGGGGGTGAGGACGGCCGTGGAGTACGATAGGACAATGAGAAAAAAAGAGCGCATCAAGGACAGGATGAGTAGTTATGTGAGTGAACTTTATTCTCCTGACCGCTCTTTTGATCGCTTAATCTATCTAGTTACCCCTCAGCTTGAGAGGGCCTATCGTCCGCTATTTGAGCAGGGATTTTCCTCGATGGAAGATCGGGCCGTTTTAATGACGCTTCCACAATTTTTGGAGGCCATCAAAGGAAATGAGTGATGAGTAATAATCAGGAATTTGATGTTGCAGGAGACATTTTGCAAATGGTGGGGCGTCTTTTATTGATGCTTATTGCTGTTTTAGGGTTTGTTTTGGCCACACTAACTTTGGCCTTAAGTGTGCGAGGAAAGCGTGAGTCAGAGGAAGAGGGAAGGGGTTGGAGTGAAGTTTTACTGAGCAAGGTCATTGTTGTTTTAGGTCTTCTTCCCATTTTAATTTTTGGTGCTTTGTTTTTAGATTATCG
>SKGZ01000132.1 GCA_007117175.1 Bacteriovoracales bacterium
GATCTTTTAATACTCGTTCTTTTAGCTCAGGCATGTACTTTTCCTTGCTCATAATTGACCTCCCGGCAGTCTCTATTGTTACATAAAAAACTTCCGGAGTTTAGCAGGGGTTTAACAGATTAAAACCAATTAACTTAAAAAGTATGAGTGAAATTAAAGCTTATGTCAGCTGGGAAAATAATCAAAAAAACCATCATCTTTTGGCGCCGATGAGATCTCCAGATTCCAAGGTCGAACTGGTTACAGTTGAGAGTGTCATCAATTTTTTTCGTTCGAACCCTGCTCGGCAGGAGGCGACATACATCATCTGGCATGAAGGGGCGCCAATTGGACAAATCAATTATCAAATGGATCCACCCCATTTGCTCAAAAAACAGGCGAAGACTTGCTGGATTGGATTAGTGATAGGGGATAGCAGTTATTGGGGAAGCGGGGCATCGACGATTGCGATGAAGCAGTTTGAAGTTCTTGCTGGGCAAAAAGGTTTTATGAAAAGCTGGGTTATAAGGAAATCGGTCGAGTGAAAAATTTTACTTTTTGGAAAGATCAATTTTGGGATGATATTAGAATGGAGAAGACTCTTGCGAACAACATTAACGGAAATGATTGATTCTCTCTTCACACTTGATGGAGCCCCGACGAGGGCAATTATCGAACTGCAATTATTCGAGAGAATAGACCTAAGGCATTGAAAATAAAGTAAAAAAGGCTTCTGTATTAAGTTTATTGCAAGAGATGACGACATGGTATATACTGAAACATATACGCCGTGGAAGAGAGGTGAGATTATGAAAGAAACTACTCTATTTTTAAACAACAAAACTCAATCGGTAAGAATCCCTAAGGATGACGTATTCTCTGGCAAAAAAGTCTTTTTTGAGAAAATAGGAGACATAGGAATTATTATTGATGAAAAGCAGGAGTGGGCGGCCTTAAAGCTTTTGCAACTTCTTGACTCAAATTATCTTAATTTCAATAGAGCGCCGGACAAATATGAAGTCGATAATAAAAAGGCCAAAGCAAAAATTGTAGATTTTGATTCACTTAAATGAAATACCTATTAGATACCAATGTTATTATAGACTGGATTCGAGGCGACCAAGTGGTGATAAGCAAAATCACCAAGCGCTCGCAACGAGACTTTGCTCTGTCCAATATTACAATAGCAGAGCTATGGTATGGCATACACTCATCCAAGACTTCTCTGGAAAGACTAAGCAGGCAACTAGCTGTTGCGTCCGTCGTATCAACATTTCAAATTATTGACTTTAACCAAGGTGCCGAAGAGAAATATGGAGAAGTCATCAGTAATTTAAGGTTAATAAGTAAATACAAAAAAAAGGATTGCTTGGATTATCAAATTGCATCAGTTGCGATTTTACACAACCTCACACTTGTCACTAGAAATCTCAATGACTTTAAATATATTTCTAACTTATCTATCACTTCGATATAGTCTAATTAAAAAACTAAATTTTCTTAAAAGAGCTGGTTAAAATAAAAAAATCCTCAGACAAAGGGGTTAATTTTCAGAGGTTTTTTAAGTGGTGCCCCGAGGCGGACAATTATCGAACTGCGATACTAAAATCATTTACTTCTCTGGACATTTAAATGCAGCTCCATTGCCAATACAAGCATTATCATTGCCCTGTAGAGTATCGAGCCTAACAAAATTTGCCCCCATTTCTGCCGCTTTGTTTCTTAAGGCATTTTTTACGCTCGTAAAATCACAAACCAAACCATAGTCTGGAACTTCTGCAACCAGAATTTTTCAAGATATATGTCGCCTAAATTTTTTATGCAGCTAAATTTTCCTTAGTTTTTCGTGGATTAAGTTCAACTCTTTCCCTAAAGTGACAGTCTTGCCATGTTCAGAAATTTGAGTCGCGCAAGATGAAAATAAAAGTGATAAAATGATAAATTTCATATTCAGTCCTTAATTATAATTTATGCAGCCACATCATAATCCGCAAACATAATTGAAGCTGGATGAACTTGAAAAGCCTCTGCGAATGCAATCGCTCTTTGTTTTCCAATCTCAACTCTTCCATTTTCAATGGCACTGATATTGGCCTGAGAGATTCCTGTTTGCTCTGATAACTCCAGCTGCGACCATCCTTTAAGCTCTCTCAGAGTCTTTACCATCTCCCCGGGAGTCATAAGAATTGTGGTGCCTGCAATATTTAAATCTTTTTTGGAAGCCATACTATACCTCATCATATTTATGCGGGGTCACCGCTAAAACAATTATTTCTTTCACCTCATTGTTCTCTGTATAAACAACTCGGTACTTAATATTTAGTCTTGAAGAACGGCAGTGTCCTAGATTGCCTTTGAGTTTCTCGTCTTTAAAACCTGGATAATTTTTAAGATTATTTGGTCCACTATTTTTGACGATCTCAATCCAGGCTTTATATTTAAAGAGAATATCCTTAGGGATTTTCTTTAAACTTTTTGTCACTGATTTTTCTTCAAAAACCTTCCACATCAAGTCATTATATATCAAAAACGAGATATTTTAAATATGATATATAATTTATATCTTCACAGGAACTATCGAACTAGACCGATTGTTGATTTCATTGGGCATAAAAACAAAAAAGCCTTTGTAACCTGTTAAGATTACAAAGGCTTTTTAAATGGTGCCCCACAATGTATAGTGGTAGAACCACAGACTAAATATTTTTGAGCCCAATTTTTCTACGATTTGGTGAAAGCTTAGGCGTGACTTGTTCTTGAATATCATCGAGCCTTTCAAATACGATCTTGAAAAGCTTATGTGTACTCTGCTCAAGCTTATCAACTCTGCCGTCTACTGAGTTTTCCATAGCTAGAAAGCTTCTGAGCTTGGTGAAGGTTCTCATAATAGCTATATTCACATCAATCGCTCGGGTACTATTTAAAACACCAGATAGCATGGCTACACCACCCTCTGTAAAAACAAGGGGTTGGTAACGTCTCCCGCCTCTTCCCTCATTTGAGGTCACAAATTGTGACCTCAAAGCTTCATGCTCCTCTTTTGTTAATTTGAACATAAAATCACTAGGAAAACGCCTAATATTTCTTTTAATCGACTGATTAAAGACTTTGGTTTCTACACCATAGAGCTTAGCAAGATCATTATCGAGCATCACTCGCTGGCCTCTAACTACATAAATCATGTTTTGAATTTTCTCTATTTGAATTTCCATCAAGACCTCCATTGAAATCAACAGAGTTTAATATCAGGCTTTCGATGGTAAAAACCCAAATCCCTTAAATAAAGAAGTATTTCGCTTATGAAATAATGCCAAATATTGCTGTTTGAGAGAAATGTTTATATCGAGTGATTACTTCAATGTGAATAATGAGTTTTTATCAAGTTTGAATGAATAAAAGCATGGTTTTCTCCCAAGTTTTTTTGAAAACTTTAGAACTTGATTTGTTTTTGAGTAACCGTAATAAAGCTTAATTTTTTTGGATTCCAAATCTTTTAGCATTTTCTTATACATAAGCTTTGATAAGCCTTGCCCCCTAAACTTAGGATCAACAGATATTGAAGCAATGAATGCTCCAGATGGCATATCACTTTTTATTTCGTAACCAATAAAGCTTATGATCATCGCTCCTTTTTTAAGGACATAAGCTGTCTCTTTAATAGATAATTGTTTTAAATAATCCTTAAAAAAACTCCACTGTTTCCTAGGCAACTTATGAACAACACTAGAAGGCTCACTTCTATGTGCTCTAAATTCGAGAGACATTACTTCTGCTGTATCTTTTCTGAAGTTAAATTTCTCAAAAGATATTTCTTTGTTATCTTCTGGAAGCCTTATTAAAAGAGATTAAGACATTAAGAAAAACACTCATGAAGTGGCGAACTGAAATTTTAAGATACTTTCAAACAGGTCTCACAAATGCTCGCGTTGAAGGCTTTAATCGCAAGTGTAAGCTTATTCAACGAAAGGCTTATGGTTTTAAATCATTTGAAAACTATCGCCTTAGAGCTCTCTACAGCTGTAGTTAGGGCCAGATCAAGAGTAATCCTTAAAAGGGATTACAGGTCGTTTGAGGGTGTACTTCTGCTGTCCCAAAATGCCTGGGCAGTGAAATTCTATTGCTTAAAAAGACCAAAACCTGTTGTTTTTTTATTTAAAAGGGTCGATAGTGCTGTGGAGAAACTGAAAAGTGGAGTTTGAATCAAGCTATGCAAAAGGGGTTTGGGGATTTACCCACCATTAACTTTTGAGAGCCAAAAAAAGCCCTCTCAAAAAGAGAAGGCTTTTAAAAAATTCAAACCGCATGTGGTTCGAACACTCTTTTAAATGGTGCCCCGACGTAGGCAAGTATCGAAACGCTATACTGGAGTTAATTGCCTGAAATTAATCTTCTCCTAGTCACTTTTCTGCGCAATCAATAATGTGCAGAAGATAGCGAAGGCCGCGCAGGACTTGTAGCAAATAAGAAGAGTTTTCTGCCACTGCTCTTGGTATCACGACGTGTTTATATAAAGGGGATTCTCGAACAATACTACGTTATCTCATGCATAACTACCTAAAAACACGACTGCTACCATTGACACGAGTGTAACACTAGTGTACCATTCAACATAGGAGATAAAATCATGCCAACAGCAAAGAAAAGAATAAATTTGTCAGTTGAAGACTCTCTCTATCATGAACTTGAAGAGCTACAGAAGCTCCGTGGAGCTCCTTCCCTATCTTCTATAGTCATAGAGTTAACCAAAGAAGCATTGGAGCTTCAAGAGGATCTCTACTTTGCAAAAATCGCCGAAGAACGTGCCAACGAAAAAGAGATCTCACATAAGGAACTTTGGAAGTGACTTGGAAAGTAACTTATAAAAAATCTGTGCAAAAAGATTTAAAAAGTATCTCAAAAGACATTCAGTATATTATCCGTAGGGCCATTGAAGAGAAACTCATGACAGAGCCGCTCAAGTTTGGTCTTCCCTTAAGAAGAAATCTAAAAGGTCTAATGAAGTTGAGAGTCGGTGATTACAGAATCATCTACTCTATTCAAGCTCAAACTGTCACTGTTCATGTGATAAAAATTGGCCATAGAAAAGAAGTCTATGAAAAGTAGAACTTAAATATCATTTAAAAGTTCGCTTCGTGTGCAAGTTTTGAGTATGTCCTAGTATTTCTATATTTTCCTTTTTCAATTGCATCCTCCCGAGCAGTTCCCTCATAGACATAGCCACACCTTTCAGGAACACCTGCGGACCTTACATTTATGTCAGAACATCGAATTTGCACCCTGTGAAATCCCATTTCAAACAAATGCTTCTCAAGTAGTTGAACGGCTTCGGACATGAATCCTTGCCTTTCAAATTTTCCAAGAATCCAATACCCAAGCTCCGCGCAATTATGGGACCAGCGGATTGAGTGAACTCCAATATTTCCGATGTAGACATCGTCATCTTTTTTAAAAATGCCATAATCGAAACCTGTATAATTATCCCACTTTTCATGCGTTGAATGAATATAACCTTCTTCGTCCTCAAGGGTTTTAATAAATTCAACCCACGGAAAAAAGCGATCCAAGCGATCTCGATCTTCTTGAACATAATCAAACATCATTTTAGCTAACTGTATATCGTGCTTTTTGATATAAATTCGATCGCCGACTAACTTCTCTAATAAAACTCTCTTATCCATTTAAATACCTCTTTATCATACTTAGCTCGAACACTTTATTAAGCGGCTTGCCTTGAAGGCTTTTACAAGCGTCATCATGCATTTCATAATATCTCATAGGAAAAAGTCTAGTTAGAAAGTTTAGTTTTGGGTATAAAAAACCATTGTAAGGACAAGGGCTGGGTAGTGTAAAAAATCCTGTGGTACGCCACGAGGCGTTTAGTATATCGAGGTGACCTGATTTACCAGGAAGTCCTCACCGGAAGGTGGCCAACATCCGGGATCGAGTTTTGCGCGCTGGAA
>SKGZ01000181.1 GCA_007117175.1 Bacteriovoracales bacterium
CAAATTCTGTCGGGATATCCTTTGGCCTATCATCATTGATTGACGAAGATAAAGCATTTGAGTCTTTGGTTAAAAATGACATCCATGTGGGCCAGGGATTACGAACGGGTGCTAACATTTTTTTCTATAGTGATTTCTTAAAGAGGACAGGCGGTTTGACGCACCTTAAATTCAATAATGTTTTTGAACTAAATGACGTTATGGTTGAACCAAAGATGGTCAAAACTGTTTTACGTAAACAAAGTGAACTACCAAACGGGTACGCTATTAAAAAAAATGAATTGAATGGTCGAGTCCTTATGCTTAGTAGTGAAAATCTAGATTCTGAACTTAAGACATTGATAAAAAGAGCCGAGAAGATAAAAGTTGGTAATATAACTATACCTAATTTATCAGCGGTCAAAACCAACGTGCGGGTAAATGGTAAAACAAGAACTGATTGGTATGTCTTACCAACTTTGACCAAAAGACATGTTCCAGATCTTTTCATCCCAAGAGTAAATGGTGCGTATCCGCGAACCTTTTTAAATGACTCAGGGGTTGTCGTTGACGCAAACTTTTCAACTTTATGGATTGGGGAAGACTCTCGTTGGGACAAATATTCATTGTTAGCATTCTTGAATAGTAAATGGGCAATTGCGAATATGGAGTTTCTTGGGTCAGTTATGGGCGGTGGGGCTCTTAAGCTTGAAGCAACACATTTACGAAGATTGCCCGTACCGAAATTTACAGAAAAAGAGTTGGAAAAGTTATCTGTTTGGGGAAATGAGCTAGTAAAGTCAGAGGATTCAAGTAAACTAAAAAATATTGATGCTATGGTTTTCACGAAACTTTTTGGAAAAACAAAGCTTTCTCAAAAAACTACAGAGTTAGAGAAAGTCGTGCAGGAACGCATTAATGAAAGAAAAAGAAAACATGTTAAAAGCTAGTCCAGAACAAATAACCGCTGCACAAGAGTATCTGAAAGCAGCAACAAAGCTCATTGACGAAAAAAACAATGAGCAAGTTGTTCGAGATCATTTCACGTCGTATTTACGTATTATTTTTCCTGCCATACCTACTTGGATAACGGAGCATGTTGTTGGTGGAGAAGCTGCATTGAAGACGAGAAAGGGTGAGAAAGAAACAACGGGATTCGTCGATAACCTTATAGGCCTTACACCTATTGAATATGAAGGTGATTTGAGAAATTCGGCTAAATTCAATGAGGGTTACGGACAGGTACAAAAATATTGTGCCTCTTTGATAAATGGTGGTAATGATCCCACTCAAATCATCGGGATTTTATCTGACACGGTACGATGGCATGCTTATCGGGTAGCATCAATAGATGTTCCTGCTGGTAAGGTGGAGGCAGAGCATGTTCACTTAGAAGAGCTAGAGTCCCTTGATGCTTCATCCTCAACTGAAATTGATGCTCAACGCTTTGTTGATTTTCTAATTAAATTCATACAGCGTTTAGGGTCAAGACCTCTTAACGCAATTTCCATCACTCGTGACTTGGGCTTTGATAGTACGTTTTGTACCAGACATATAGCAACCTTGTCTGAGGTAGTAAACGTTTCATTTGATGAAAATGAAACGTACGCTGAACTCATTAAGCAACTGTGGTTAGATTTTGTCAGTCCTGCAAGTACCGCAGATTCTTTTGATATCGATGAATATGTGCGTGAATTTTACATTCTTTCATTAGCTAAGTTAATTTGTGCCAACGCTTTAGAGAAAAATGCTCTTTTAAGTGAAAAACAAGAGTTAAAAGATATTTTGAGTGGTACCTTTTTCAAGGCAAGAGGATTAGAGAATTTTATAGAATATGACTACTTCGGCTGGCTTAATAGTCCTAAAGGAATTGACGAACAAGTCATTAAAGTTGCACACGAGATACAGCAAGACCTTAGAGCTTATTCTTTTGAAAATATATCTGATGAAGATATATTTGGTCAGCTAATGGCTCAACTTGCTGAAAGGTCTCAGCGTATTTTATTGGGTCAAGAATGGACACCAACGTGGCTTGCGAGAGAAATAGTTACTAATACAATTTCAAAATTGCCAGAAAATGTTCCACCACATTTTATAGATATGTGTTGTGGCTCAGGAGCGATGATTATTGAGATAGTAAAACAAACTAAAGATCGACTAAGTAAAGTAGACATCCCTAATGAGCAAAAAATAAAGACTTTGGAACGTTCTGCGGTTGGTTTTGATATAGATCCTCTTGCTGTTATGCTCGCGAGGATTTCGTGGGTGTTGTCAGCTAGAGACTGGCTGATGCCTTTGGGAACTTATCGAGTTACTATTCCGATTTATCATGCTGACTCACTCTTTGCCACATCACCTTTTTCAGAAGGTGATGGTGGTAAAGTAATTCTTAAGTTGGCAGATTATGAAGTTGAAATTCCGTCATTCCTAATCTCAGCGACATGGCAAGATGTTTTTGATTATCTTGTTGACCGAGCATATGTTCTGGCTGTTGAAACAGATCCATCAAAAGTAGACACATCAGTCTTGATCGACAGTGCTATAAAAATTGCTCCTGACGAAGTCACTGAAATACTGAAAGCTGAACTTAAAAAATTTGCGGAAGAGTTAATAGAAAAAATACACACTCTTCACACTGAAGGCAGAAATGGTATCTGGGCATTTGTGCTCAGAAATAATTACCGACCGGCTTTAGTTGCTGGCCAGTTTAATGGCTTAGTATCAAACCCACCATGGCTTGCTCTAAGTAAAATTGCTGATAATCCCTATAAAGAAGCACTCACAAATATAGCAAATTCTTTGGGAATCAAACCTCAAGGTTCTTCTTTCTTACATTTAGACATGTCGACCGTGTTCCTGTTGCGATCAGTGGATAAATATTTAGAAGAGGGGGCTTATATAGGGTGTGTTGTCCCCGAGACTGTGCTAAATGGTCATCAGCATGAACCTTTCCGGAATAGGGCATATCAAAGTGTTAAAGCCCCCGTCTCGTTTGATGTCACGGAGCTGTGGAGGGTTGATGAAAAAGTTTTTAAAAACAGAGCTGCAGTTATTTTCGGAACAAAGAATGATTCTGACATACGCTCGAATATTTCAGGTGCCTACTTGCTTCAGGATGGTTCAAAGACGCCGTTAAATTTTAAAGAAGTAACACTAGGTTCACATACAGTTTGGACAGATAAAATTGTTGACGATACAGGTGATGTCTTTCATCCTGCTGATTTTGAACAAGGCGCAGACATTATGCCGCGAAGACTATTTTTCCATGAGCATAAAGAATCAAAAAGATCTGGTATGGTTGAACTGTCACCAATTGAACAGGGTTCAAGTTCTCTTTCTTATTTAGTAAATGACGCTAAACAATGTAAAGATTTTCGTATTTCTACCCCGTGTGTAGTACCGAATGATTTTATTTTTGATGTTCTTATATCAAAGCTTCTGTCACCATTTATGGTTGCAAGTCCAGTTAAGGCATTTTTGCCACTAAAGAAAAATGATTCGAATGAATGGATCAGTGTAACTGATACCGATCTACAAATAGAAGTAAATAACGAATCAGCTCTAAGGGCATTCCGTTCAATAGCTACAGAGATTACAAAGTTGGATAAAAAACCTGGTGCGTCAGGAATAAACAATATATGGGAGCGTGTTAACTACCGAAATAAAATTGGTAAACAAAACTTTGGCAGTGATGGATATTTAGTATTTACAGGAGCAGGAGGAAGTGATGTGTGTGCTGGAATGATTTCTCTGAGTGAGGTTGATTCTGAAAAATTAATCATAGATCAAACTCTCTACTGGGCTTGGATTCCTGATTATAAAGAGGCTCTGTACCTCACAGGAATGCTAAACAGTAATGCTGTTAACGAAGCTATTAAGGCTTTCCAACCCAGAGGACAACAAGGAGAGAGGCATGTTCATGAGTTGGCTTTTAATGTCACTCAGCCATTTGATGCATCAAACTCCTTGCACCTTGCAGTAGTAGAAACTACCGAGAAGCTAATCATGGAGTATCATGAAGCACTCACTGATGAGGACTGGGCGCAATGGTTGGGACCAGAAAAAAGTTTGGCAAGACGTCGTTCAAAATTACGGACACTTATTTCCACGTTGCCAAGCTACGCTGACTATTCCGAAGCGTGTAATGCGACATATAAAATCTAAGCTTACCAACTACCAACCCCTCTAGACTTCCTAGAGGGGTTGCGTCATTAGTGTTGGTAATGAGCAGAACAGAAGCACCAGAGGGGTTCGTGCCAAAAACCGCGTTGGCACCAGTGGCTACCAGATACTGCTTATACGCTCGCAAGTCTACTGAGTCAGAAGAGCAACAAGTACTCTCTATTGACTCACAGATCAAGGAGATGTTGCAGATGGCTGAGCGGGATAATCTAGAGATTGTGGAGATAAAAAAAGAATCCCACTCCGCTAAGGAAGCGGGAGCCAGACCTGTGTTTAACGAATTAGTGGAGGGTATCAAGATTGGTAAATTCAACGGCATCTTGACGTGGGCGCCAGATCGTATATCAAGGAACGCGGGTGATCTGGGACGGATTGTGGATCTGATGGATTCAGGAGTACTGCAAGAAATACGAACGTACGGACAGAAGTTCAGTAACAACCCGAATGAGAAGTTTCTCCTGATGATTCTTGGCTCACAAGCCAAGCTTGAGAATGACAACAAGGTAGTGAATGTGAAGCGAGGCATGCGAGCCAGATGTGAGATGGGACTCTATCCATGTATTGCTCCGACCGGCTACATGAATAGCAAGAATGTAGATAAGCGATGTCACATTGAGATTGATCCTGAACGAGCACCCATAGTGAAGAAGATGTTTGAAAAAATCGCCTACGAAAATATTACAGGTCGCCAATTGTACTTCTGGCTTCGCGACGGGGTGAAATTCAAAACCAGAACAGGCAAATCTTTATATCTCGGTAACCTATACATGGTCCTTCGTAATCACTTCTACTACGGAACCTTCGAGTATCCGAAAGGAAGTGGTGAATGGTACAAAGGAGCGCACGAACCTCTCATTAGCAAGGCTCTCTTCGATCAGGTACAAGAAAAGATTAAAGTACAAAATACTCGAGAGAGCGGAATGCAGAGTAAGGAGTTTGCATTTACTAAGTTGGTGACGTGTGGCTTATGTGGCTCAGGCATAACTGCTGATGAGAAGTATAAAAAGCAGAAAAATGGAAACGTACACCGCTACGTCTATTATGGGTGCACCAAACACAACGATAAGAACTGCAAATGCGGATATATAAATGAAGACGACCTTGTTGAGCGACTAGCTGAGATGATGGACAGTATTGAGTTTAATGAGATTGGAATGCGAAAGAAAATTAAGGAAGAGATTGAGCGACACAAGAAGTTCCAATCAGGTCTGCTGGGTGAAAAGGAATCAAAAATCAAAGTGAAAGATGTAGAAGTACGAAACTATGCCAAGTACATTTTGAGGGAGGGTCAGATGCATGAGAAGCGGGAGTTGCTGTCGTGCCTGAAGAGTAAGATTGTGTTAGCAGATAAGAACGTATCCGTATTGAGACATTAGGTCACAATTGAGTGGTTCATCATTGTTAAAAAATGGTTCTTTTTATTCTTATTAATAATGATGTAAAGATTCTTTTTGGATCGAGTTAGCATCACGTAAAGTTTGTTCAATTCTTGTATGTAATTGTATATTTCGTCTGGGGTATGATTAGTATTCTTTCCCCAGTAAATAGCGCCATGTATTCCGTAGTTTGCTTTGTGTGGCAAATCTTCAGTTTTTTGGAGAATAACTTGCTCATACTCTAAACCCTTGATCTTGTGGATATGTTTTATTTCAAAATCATAGCTATTTGTATTTAAACTTTTTACATACTCTAAAAAATCACTTATCTTAGGTTTGGCTGTATCTTTTAAATTATAATTTTGATCTGATTCAGAAATCTGAGAAAATA
>SKGZ01000268.1 GCA_007117175.1 Bacteriovoracales bacterium
TTAAAAAAAATCAAAAATGAACGTAATCAAATCTGCATAGATCCAATCATTGATGAGAATGTAAATCTGAGTCGAATCGTAACTCATATGCCCTATGAACTCACCGATGATCAGCTCAGCAGCCTCAATGATATTTTCAATGACTTTAAAAAATCGACCCCAATGTCTCGACTTTTGCAAGGAGATGTCGGTTGCGGCAAGACCACAGTGGCAATGATTGCAGCTTTGCTTTGCACTCAAGCCCAAGGCCAAGCTGCTATTCTTTGCCCAACCGAAGCCCTGGCCCAACAACACCTGCAAAGCTTTAGAGAGATTTTTAATCATCTCCATGAAGAGCAAGTCATACATCTGCTCACCTCTACCACCCCCAAAAGAGACAAAAAAAATATCATGGAAAAGCTCAAACAAAAATCTCCTTGCATTATTATAGGAACCCATTCTTTATTCCAAGAATCTATTCAATTTCAAAATTTACGGTTCATTGTGATTGACGAGCAACATAAATTCGGAGTTGAACAAAGAAAAAAAATGATTGCGAAATCCCAAAATCCCCATCTGCTTATTATGAGTGCAACACCAATTCCTCGCACACTACAACTCGCTTATTTCTCAGACTTAGAAGTGAGTACTATCAAAACTATGCCTAAGATGAAAAAATCAATCAAAAGTAGAATTGTGTCAGAAAAAAACTACGCTAAGTACCTTAGTTTTCTCAAAACAAGATTAGAAATAGGTGAGCAGGCTTATATTGTTTGTCCTTCCATTAAAGAGCGTTCAATTAATACTCAAACTATTCATAATGAGTACAGAAAATTATTTCCGGATGTAAACATCTCCATTCTTCACTCTCAACTTTCTAGCGCTGAAAAAGAAAGAATTATGCATTCTTTCATGCAAAATGATATTCAACTCCTCATTGCCACCTCTGTGATTGAAGTTGGGATTAATAATCCCAACGCCACAGTTATGAGCATCTACTCACCTGAATATTTTGGACTTAGCTCACTTCATCAACTACGCGGGAGAGTGGGAAGAGGAAATAAGAGTGGCTTCTTTTTTATGATGACAGGAGAGCAAACCCCAGATCGCACACGAGAGCGTCTTGAAATCATTGAGAAATGCCACAATGGTTTTGAAATAGCAGAACAAGACCTTAAAAACAGAGGTTTTGGTCAACTCAGCGGAGATGAACAATCAGGAAAAGTCCGCAACATACCACTTTTCCAAAATCCTGACGATTATCCCCTGATGGAAAAAGCCTACCAACTTGTACAAGCAAGTGATTCATTCATATAATAAGACTATGATCAAAATTGATATTACTCATTACCCTGACATGAACTGGTGTGGAGTGCGTCAGTATAAAAAGAATTTTATTATTTTTAGCGATAAAGGTGATTTGCTAACGAATTCAAAAGATAAGACTTACCTCAAAATTGAAGTTAAGGATGAAGAAACACTACAGTTAAGTGGTGAAAATACTCATTCTCTTAAAGTTGACAATAGTACCCAGACACTCCCTTGTGAGATTAAAGTCAATCTGGCGGTAGAGTTTGGTGAAATACACTTTGCGATCTTGAAATGCCAAGCCAGTGAAACACTTACTCTTAAGGAGAAAATAGATGAAACACTGGAAAGCCTTGAAAGTGAATCACCTCAAACTCTCAAACTGCTCAAAGTGATTTCCAATGAATAGTCTTTCTTTTATGGATCGTTTTTTCTTTGAAACCAGTGACCAAACGCGGTTGTGTTATTATAAAAACTTTAAGAACTCTCATGAACTTGATGTCCCAGTCTTAGTTTTTAATTATGGACTTGTTTGCAGTCATCAGCATTGGGCCGAACAAATCCTTTTTTTTCATCAAAAAGGATTTCCAATTCTTATTCATGATTACCGAGGACATCATGAGTCTGAGGGGCGAGATGACATTAGCAAGATCACCCTCACTCAACTTTGTTTTGACTTAAAGGAATTGCTTGATTTCTTGCAAGTCTCAGAAATAGCAATGCTGGGTCATAGTATGGGGGTCAATCTTTGTTTAGAATTTGCAATCCTTTACCCTGAGAAAGTGAAATGTTGCGTCCTTGTTTGTGGAACTGCCATTGACCCCACTCACCTTATGTTCAAATCCTATTTGCATAAACTGGCACTTCCCCCTCTCGAAAAGATAGTCAGCGGTCAACCCAATCTTGCTAATAAGATTTTTGAAAAAATAACTATTAACCCAATCGTACAGAAGTTAATCCATCACCAAGGCTTTAATACTCAACACACTCCCAAGGGTTTTATTAAGACATACACGGAGAAATTAGCAAGCCTTGGCCCCTCCGTTTTTCTGCAGATGCTCAATGAGATGAGAATACAAAAAATTTCAGCTCAAATTCATCAAGTTAAGTGTCCTTGTCTGATCATTGCCGGTGGAGAAGATAAGGTTATCCCTGTTCAATGGCAGGAATTATTGCACCAACAAATTACAAATTCTCAATATCATCTTATCGAGCAGGGAAGTCATGTCCCACAGATTGATTTTCCAGATGAAGTTTCTAATCTTATTTTAGATTTTTTTAGGGATTTAGGTTCTTAAACTCAATTAATGGCTTAAAAACTCTTAACATCGCCGCTCGCAGCTGGTTCTTTTTATACTCCGCATGACTTGCTTCCCCCAAAGTGTTGGTCTGATGACTTTGCACATCAGTCACTTGAACCTCGAAAGAATAGAAAAATCGAACATCTTTAGCCAAAGTAGAGGTATCTAGGTTCATCAGTCTTTGAGCGAGCTCATCTTCTTCAGCTCTTTCCTTCGCTAACTCTCTTACCTTTGTAAAATTCTTAAAGAATGGATTTGTGTATTTTATTAACTGTCGACCTGTAAAGTGAATCGCTTTGTAATCCACGGCACTATAACGGTTATGCTTTCTTTGCCGTTCTGGCAATTCTGAATCCTCACACAATTGCTCCATCAATTGTAAATAATCCTCTTCAGGCATTTGATTAATATCCACTTTTTCCATATGAGATTCATAAAGTTCTCTGAATTTCTGCATATCGATAAGAGAGTTAAAAGAGCGACTTGTGGTAATATTATGAATCATAATCACATGGTGATCATATAAAAATTTAATCGCCCTCAGAGCATCAAATTTTGTTTTAGTAATAAGTCTTAATCCAATACGATCAAAGAGTTCTTCCGCTACATTTTCTTTTTTATGCAAAAGTTTAATAATAATGCTATCGCGAGACTTTCTAGCTTTTGTTTCAAACTCTTGCAGTGGAACTTGATCCTCTGAACTCTTTAAAAAAAGATGACCTTCTTCATCTCTGTGAATATAACGATAAAATGAATCAAAAATTTGCGTCTGAATGGTGGAAAAATAGCGATAGCGAAGATCTTTATCGGCATGTAAAATTGTGTGCATGACCTTAAGAATAATTGTCGCCCATAAGCTCATCTCATACTGAGAAGGCTCTACCACTCCTCGGGATGGCATGGTGAACAAGTCCTTAATGTCCACAATTTGATAGATTTCTCCAGGAATAGCTAAATCTAATCCCTCCGGATTACCTTCCTTTAAAAAATATCTTTTAATAAACTGCAGCGATTCTTGAAAAATTCCAAAAAGCTCAGAAAGTTCTACAGGATTGTCTCCTTCAAATCCATAACCTTTTAAAAAGTCTTCCGCTTGTTGCTGGGAAAAGATCTGCCCAAAAAATGTATTTGAATCCAGTGCTGAGTTGCCCTGTAAGAGCACATCATAAATTTCCCAATAGAAATTATAACGATCTTGATTTTCCACCATTTATTCCCATGCTCAATGATTTTTGCTAAGATTAATGCATCAAAGGGAAAAGATCAAAGCATGTTGCGTATCAAGAATATAATATTGTCTCTTTTTTTTATTGGTAATATTCCTTGGGCGCCAGGAACTTGGGGCTCCTTGGCAACAATGATTCTCTTTTACCCCTTTTTAAACGTACTCACTCCACTTTCCTTATCATTCATTTTGTTAATGATCTTTCTTGTGAGCTGGCCACTGACTCATCAAAGCATCGCAACCTCCAGCAATAAAGACCCCAGCTGGATCGTGATCGATGAATTTCTAGGGCAAGGCTTGAGTTTATTAATTTTAATGATCTTCTGCGACCTATCAGATATTTTGCTACTTTTAAGTTTTGTCAGTTTTCGCTTTTTTGATATTACCAAGATACAACCAGCACGCTATTTTGACTCGCAGCATAGCGCACTTGGACTCATCTTAGACGATTTGGTGGCAGGATTTTATAGTGGCTTCTTCACAGTGATTTGCTGTCAACTTTACATCACTTTGCTCTAAAAATATCAAAAGCTTACACTCAGTGATACTGGCATGAAAACTGCTTTGCTACTGTTGTCTTGGCGCCATGGGGGTGCTAATTTATTGAATCAAGTAAGGAGAACCAATTATGATGAATCAAACAATGAACGTGAACGATCGAAAAAAAGCACTGGACATGGCCCTCTCGGCCATTGAAAAGCAATATGGAAAAGGAGCAATTATGCGCTTGGGAGAAGAGGCTCCTAAAACTTTTCCATCTATTTCAACTGGAACAATTGGACTAGATTTAGCTCTGGGAATTGGCGGAATTCCTCAAGGGCGTATCATAGAAATTTTTGGACCTGAATCTTCAGGAAAAACAACTTTAACTCTTCACATCGCAGCGGAATGCCAAAAAGCAGGTGGTACTGTTGCCTTTATCGATGCTGAACATGCTCTTGACACTCAATACGCTCAGAATCTGGGAGTAGATATCAAGAACACACTTATTTCTCAGCCTGATAGCGGTGAGCAGGCTTTAGAAATTGCAGACATGTTGGTACGCTCAGGTGCCGTTAATTTATTAATCATCGACTCAGTGGCAGCGCTCACCCCTAAGGCGGAACTTGAAGGGGACATGGGTGACTCACATATGGGATTACAAGCTCGCCTGATGTCTCAGGCCCTTCGTAAACTCACTGGTTCTATTTCTCGCTCTAACTGTACTGTGGTTTTCATTAACCAGTTAAGAATGAAAATTGGTGTGATGTTTGGAAATCCTGAAACAACCACAGGTGGAAATGCTCTGAAATTTTACTCTTCAGTTCGTATGGATATTAGAAGAATCGGGGCCATTAAGAGCTCTGATGCGGTCGTTGGAAACAGAACTCGTGTGAAGATTGTGAAAAATAAAGTAGCTCCTCCTTTTAGGGAAGTTGAGTTTGATATCATGTATGGCTCGGGAATCTCGAAATTAGGAGATCTACTGGACGTTGCCAGCAACGAAAAAATTGTTGAAAAAGCAGGTGCTTGGTACTCCTATAATAATAGTAAGCTTGGTCAAGGACGAGAAAATTCAATTACTCACCTGCAAGAAAACCCTGAACTCACAGAGGAAATTCGCAAAAAAGTTTTTGCTAAATACAATATGGGGACAACCCCTGATCCTATTGAGCCAACAGCAAAAGAGGCTAGCGACAACAGTAGCAAAAAGAAGAAAATCCAGTAAAAAACAACCAATCATCAAACCGGTCTTTCACGCAAAGGCCGGTTTTTTTTATGAATTCAAAGGTCAAAAACAAAGCAATTTCCTTATTGGCGAGGCAAGAATACTCAGAAAAAAAACTCAGAGATAAACTCTTGCTACAATTTCCCGAAATAGAAATTCAAGAGGTACTCAACTGGCTGAAAGACTTAAATTACCTCAATGATCAGCGCTATCAAGAAATGCGTGTCCGCGGTCTTTTGCGCAAAGGAAAAACTCCGCTGGAAATCCTCTACAAGTGCCAGCAAGATGGACTGCAAACAACTATGGAGGATATCAAACAAGTGCAAAATGAATTGCAGATCAGCGATGATCAACTGCTCGAGCAACTCATCAGTAAAAAACTCAAAAGTCACCAGACAGAGCTGGAA
>SKGZ01000215.1 GCA_007117175.1 Bacteriovoracales bacterium
AGCAGTAGTGACGAGTTGAGGAACTTTGCATATTAGAGATGAGTCTTTCAATTTCAACTAATAATTCTTGATGCTTATTATTTTGGCTTAAGGTTTTAATATACTCAATTCTCATAGCATCTCCTTGAATGGGACGCTCTTTGAGCCAACGAGTAAATAATAGCTCGGCTTCTTTAATTTTTTTTTCCTCCTGTAGCAATCTTAGCTTAGTTAAAAAAATAGAGGGATTGACCAGTTCATTAAAGTCAGCCTGATCGAAAAAAAACTGTTTCAATGATTTCAAGTTTTCTTGATACTTTTTCAAAAATGATGTGTTATTCACTTTGTTCTCTAAAGTGAGAAATAAAACACTACAAAAATGTGGATGCATTTTTAATAATTCCCTTAGCCCTCTTTCAGCATCTTCTAGCTGATCCACAGCTAGAAGCAAACGAATTTTAAGTATCTTAGCAGAAATAGAGGGAGAAAAACGAAGGGCATCTTCTACTTTATCATAGGCTAATTGATATTCTCCATGTCCGTCTAAGACCTTCGCTTGCTCTACAATAATATGAGAAAGAGTTTCTGCTTGATTGTCCCGTGAGACCTTGGAGAGCATGAGTCGATAGTTAAGAGCTTCATCCCAATCAGCAGTATCTTCAAAAATACGGCAGAGAGCTTTGATCACCTCTGGTTGATCACGATTTAACTTGAGAGCATCCTTATAGGTTTCAATGGCCTTATCCTTAAAGCCAGACTTATCAAAATCTAAGGCTAATTCGGTTAAGGATCTCAATCGCATGGCCTCTGGTAAATCATTGCGAGCCACTAGTGAGCGATGAATTTCAATGGCCTTTTCAATCTCTCCATGTGAACGAAATAATCTTCCCAGAGCAAAATATGCTTCTAGATCATCTCTATTCACTTCAATTGCACGAAGGAACTCACCAATGGCCATTTCTTTCTGACCGTTAATTAAATAATGAACTGCATTGAGGTAAAGCTTTGCTTGATTTTCGTAAAGCGATTCACGATATTTCTTAGTGAGTCTCGCCCCTTTTTTTCTTTCTAAAACATAAAAATAAAACAGAACCAGTGTGGTTACTATAACCATTAGACTCAAAAGAGAAACTTCTTGATAGAATTGCTCAAAAAGACTTAAAAAATCTTGCCAAGACCTCACAGGCTTATTGCTCCATTAAGTAAAGGACCCTGGTTTCCTTCCTTGCAGCAAAACTTTCAAAGATCAGACTCATTTTGTTTTCCATATCCTGAAGAAATTCAAGCCAAGAAAACTTCTGCTTAGCTCTCACGAACTTTAAACCAAATTCTCCATGCTTGGCCAAATCTAGTTCCTCATAAATTCTGCGACCAGCCTCCCAAAGACCTGCTAACTCATCCACTAAGCCTAATTCAAGGGCCTGAACTCCGGAAAAGATCTGCCCTTGGGCCATTTCTGTAATATCACCTCTTAAGAGATGCTTCCTTCTATTTTCAATATCTTCAATAAACTGCTGATGGACATCATTCATTAAGTCGCCCATTAAGTTTCTTTCTTCTTTGGTCATACCGCGAGCAGGGTTGCCAATGTCTTTGTATTTGCCAGCTTTCAGTGTCTCTGGCTTCATCTTTGCCCAGCTGTAAAGCTCAGATAAATCCATAAATTGCATAATGACTCCAATCGAGCCAGTCATCACTCCTGGAGTCGAGTAAATTTTTCGAGCTGCTGCCCCAATATAATACCCACCACTAGCCGCTACCGAGCCAAAAGAAGCATAGACAGGTTTGGTTTCATCAATACGCACAATTTCTTCATAGATTTCTTGCGTCGGGCCGACCACCCCTCCTGGGCTATCAATACGAACAATGATGGCCTTTAAGCTCGAATCTTTTTCAGCTTCAAGTAATTCCTTAATAATTTTTTCGCTCTCAAAAATTGGCCCTTCCACCTTGACCACCCCGATTTGTCCTTCCTTGCCAATAGCAAAGCCTTGGGCCAAATCAGATTTTCCCATTTTAAGTTGACCAATAATGAGAAAACTGAAAATAAGAAAAAGAAAAAATAATGTCACCATTAAAACCATTAAACCTAAAATGCCTCGGGTCTTGACTCCTGAGCTCATATTCTAATCTCCTCTATAATCTTATCCAATACTTATCATGGCTGATTTTATTGCATCCGGCAAAACTAATATGTTAAATTAACTCAATGATATCAACAAAATTAAATTACAAACTACAGGGAAGTCTTCAATTGCAGGGCGATAAATCTCTTGCCCATCGATGTTTATTTTTCTCTCTGCTCAGCCCAGAAGAATCCAAAATAGATCACCTACCGACAACTGCTGACGTACAAAGTACCATTCGTTGTCTCAAACAAGTACAAAGCTCACAAACTTGGCAAGTTTTTGATTGTCAAAATTCAGGAACAACTGCAAGACATCTGATCAGTTTACTGTGCGCAAGTCAAATTGCCGGTAAAATGATTGGAGATACTTCTCTTCAGGGCAGAGATATGTTGCGAATCACTTCTCACTTAATGGCAAGCGGGGCAAAATTGAAAATGACAAATGAGCGCTACTTACCCATAGAAGTCTTTGCTAGCGATCTTCATTTGAGTCAATATGAATTAAAGATTGCCAGCGCTCAAGTCAAATCTAGCCTGCTCTATCTTGCCAGCCTATGTTATCGGCCAATTAAAAAAAAAAAAAAAATTCACAGCCGCAATCACACCGAAAATTTACTGACACATATGGGGGCTGAAATTAATGTCAAATCGAATACTCTTTTTTTCACACCGCCCCAACACTTTAGGCCTCTTCATTTTTCTATTCCCGCTGATCCCTCCTCCGCTGCTTTTATTGCGACTGCTGCTCTGTTGAGCTCAGGTTCCAATGTGGAATTTAAGGACCTTTTACTCAATCCAACTCGCATAGGATTTTTTGACATACTTCAAAAAAAGGGAGCTCCCATTTCCTGGCAAATCACTGATTCATCAATTGAAGCTCGAGGCAAGCTCAAGGTCAGCTGGTGGCAAAATCCTTTAGCTTTTGAGGTGAGTGCTGACTCAATTCCAAGCCTTATTGATGAGCTGCCTCTTTTATTTTTTCTGGCAACTCAAGCTGAAGGAACCTCATGCTTTCAAGGCATTGAGGAGCTCAAACATAAAGAGTCGAATCGTATTGATTCAACTTTAGAGCTTTTTGAAAGCTGGGGAATCAATCACTATCAAATGGTTGGAAACAAATTATTTATCCCTGGAGGACAACCAATTCGAAAACTTAGCTCATGGCAAAGTCATGACCATCGTCTCTCATTATTAAGGGCCATTGGCAATTTCTCTTTTAATGGGACTCTCGATCAACCCAGTGAGTGTTGGCAGGTTTCTTATCCTGGCCTTGTTGATGATTTGAAACAGCTAATGCTTGCCATTTAACACTTTGAGAGTGAATTAAATTAAAGATTTCTGTTAAAAAATCCTCACTCAAGCAACTGTCAGCTTCTTTACATCTTTTGGCCATCATCTGTTGATAGCGATCCGCTTGAAACCACTGAATTCCTGTTTTCTTTTTAAGCTGTGCGATTGATTCAATTAAGTGGAAGCGAGATCGAAGATTGGCAATTAACTGTGAGTCACATTGATCAATCAGTGCTCTCAGATGACTTAATTCCTCTTGAGAATTTTTGATTTTTTGCTGACCTGTCAGACTTTGCATTAATAACTCATAGTCTGTAAAACTCAATTGTTGTTTAGAGTCACTCAATGCTATTTGTGGCCGGGGATGCACCTCTACCATCATCCCATCATAATCTAATTGGCCAGCACAGCAAGCAAGCTCAAAAACTAAGTTTCTTCTCCCTGCCATATGACTAGGATCACAATAGAAAAGTCCCTCTGGTCTTTGTTTGCGAAATTCTAAGGCCAGTTCCCAAAAGGGATGATTACGATACTGCGATTGCCCCCAAACACAAAAACCGCGATGAATAGCTGCCACATAGCGAGCAGAAAGTTTCTTTTCCAGTCGTTCCACGGCCCCAAGCCATAAACCAAGATCAGCTGCAATTGGATTCTTAACCAGAACTAATTTTTGAACACCGGCCAGTGAACTCGCCAATTCATCCATCATAAATGGATTTGAAGTGGTGCGAGCGCCCACCCAAAAACCATCAATGCCATAGTCCATGGCCTTTTCCAGGTGAGCTGGGGTCGCAATTTCAATTAAGACTGGCAGATTTGGAAATTCCATTTTTAACTGATAAATCCACTCTAAGGCCTTTTCACCATAACCTTCGAACTCTCCAGGCCTTGAACGAGGTTTCCAAACACCAACTCGCAATGCTTGTGCTTTACCCTGTAAAAACTGAGCGCAACTTCTTAACTGATCATAACTCTCTGCACTGCAAGGTCCGGCCAAGTAAACTTTTTGCTGACTTTCTTGGGCAGAACTTAAGACATCCATTAAATTCATGGCCAATGAATAGTATGTTATTGCATGCTTGTCAAAGAGCATAAAAGGAAGAAAGGATGAAACAATTAAAATTTGCGCTCTGCGGTTATCCAGTGGGCCATTCCCTATCACCTTTAATTTTTAAAATCTTAAGTCAAAAACTCAATATTCCCATAGATTACCAACTTCAAGAAATTCAGAATGAACAAGAGCTGCTTTCTAAATTTGATTTTTTACAGCAAGAATACCATGGAATTAACCTGACCACTCCGCTCAAAATTGCCGCAAAGCAAAAAATACAACGCTACCAACACTTTCATGCCTATAATTGTGTTCGCTTTGCTGATCATCAAGAATGTGTTGGAACAAATACTGACTACCTGTCAGTCAAGGCCTTACTATGCTCATTGAGTCTTCCCATGGAAACTGCTCTTCTTTTTGGAACAGGAGGAGCTGCTATTGGTGCACTTCACTCATTGCATTGCTTAAATTTCAAAAAAATAACAATTGTTTACCATCGCCAATATGAACACATAAAGAAAAGTGCTGAAAGCTTAGGTGTTTATGAACGATGTTGCTTTCGCTCCCTTGATCAACTCAGAGAAGACTTTAGCGCAGATCTATTGATTAATGCCACCCCTTTAGGGCTGGGAGGATCCCATCATCCTATGGAAAAATCAGTCCACCAGTTTAAGGCCATTTTTGACATGATCTACGCACCGGCCATGACCCCTCTTATTCTTAGAGGGCAAGAGGCCAATAAGCAAATCATCACAGGAGATCGCATGCTAGTCTGGCAAGCACTCAAAAGTTTTGAATTCTGGACAGAAAAGCAGTTAGAAAATGTAGAACAACTCCACTCAGAAATTCTCAGTCAACTCTATGTTTAGGATTGCTCTGATTGGCATGATGGCCAGTGGTAAATCGACTTTAGCACAAGCACTGGCCAAACAACTTAAACTTGACTTTATTGACCTCGATTGGATGATTGAAAGTAGAGCTAAAAAGAGTGTGCTTGAAATCTTTCTGGAAAAAGGTGAACAATATTTTAGGCAATTAGAAACAGAGTGCTTACAAGAATTATTGATACAAAAACGCAATAATTTTGTTTTGGCCACTGGCGGAGGTTCTTTTGCATCAAGGAAAAATCGTGAAATCTTAAAGCAAATGAAAACAATTAATATCTATTTACAGTGCAACCTGCAAACACTGGTGCATCGAATTGAGAACACCTCCTGGCAAAGACCACTGCTCAACCTTAATGACAACAGACTCACAACTTCCCAGAAAATTCAAAAAATATTAGGGCAAAGAGAGAAGGATTACCTTAAAGCCGATATTATTTTAAGAAATAATCACCCAGATATAGACAATGCCCTTAGTTCTCTTGTAACTCAGATACATGACTGGCAAAACAATCGCTATTAAACATCACCGCGGAAAAACCAAAGTGAGCTTACTGCCATTAAAGCAGCTTAAAACTCTTCTC
>SKGZ01000210.1 GCA_007117175.1 Bacteriovoracales bacterium
CCCTTAATCACAATAAGTTGTTCATATATAATGAACAAATGAAAGAGGAAATAGAAGCTTTTGATAGGTACTTAAACGAAAGAAGGCAAGAATTCGTAGGCATCATAATCGGAGGAGCAGCTCTTAATTTCTTAGGAGTTATTTCAAGAGCTACTCAAGATATCGACTTCATCGAACCTAAGATTCCATTAAATATTAAAAAAGCTTCTATAGAATTTGCCGAACAACACCCCGAACTAAAATTGAATGTAAGAAATAGTTGTAGTATAAATCAGCTTAGGGTTATGGCTGGTACACTTTGCGTGCGATTACCCTGGTACACTTTCAGTGCGATCGAACACTTTGAAGAAACTTTACTGAAGAATCATCCTCAATCAATTCTTGTAAAATCCAGTTTTCTTGATGTTGAACTGACTCAATTATCATTTCATGAAAACACTCAAGGGAAAGTTTATCGCCCTCACTATAGGAAAAATATAATAATGACAATAAAAGATCATCCCTACGCTGCTGGGGAAATCGCCTAAGAACCTCCAGCACGAACTTAACAACTTCAGACTTTATGGACATCGTTTTATGATATCATCATGAAGTGACAAAAATTGTCTTAGTCAGTAGAAAATTTAAATTATATTTGAATTGGGCTAATAACTCTTGCGCACATCAATGATGAGAAGACGTACCGCTTTTAGACCTTGATCATTTTTAAAATATTCTTTTTGGTATACAAGAACATACCCACTTAAAGCAAGCGGAGCAACTCGTTCACTATCATTACGAAGCTGATACAAGTTTAAGTTTTCTGAGATTTCTTTTAATTTATTCTGAACTTCTTCAATGAGTCTTTTTCCAAGGCAGGCATGACCGTTATAATTGCCCCATGATTCTCTTTCTATGGCCCTTTGGATAAACCTCTCTCTCGAATCACCACGCCACACAATCTCATCTGCAAATTCCATTTTTATCCAACTTTTTTATCAGCTTTTCCCTCAACCTTTCCAATAAGATCATTAAGCATATTAACTTTACTCTCAAAATCGGCCATCAGTTTTTCAGGGTTATAATCCGTCCTCTTGACTATACCTTCGGCCTTCTCAAGTCTGGCCATCAAATTAAAAAAATACTCTTGAGTCATCATAACTTTGACATCATGACCACGATGAAAAACCTGAAAAACATCCCCATCCTTCATTTCTGATACAGCATTGGGATCACTTTTTAACTCACTAAAGTTCAGAGTTTTCTTGAACATAAAACCTCCACCAACAGACCATTAACAGTCCATTAAAAGACCATTATAGGCTTAAAAGTAAACCTTTGCAACAGAATTTTATTGAGAGCCAAGCGATAAGTGTCTGATATCATTTTAACCACAACCTTGACACTTATTGTCAAGCTCCGCTGGCATAATAGGCCATAACTTAAAAAAAAGTGAGGTTCATATGAATAATGATTGTATGTAAAATCAGCTCTTAGAGCTTTGCCATAAGCTGCTCTCTGTTAAGGAAGTCAAGCTATCAAGAGACTTTAGTGAGGTGATCGGGCTAGTGATTGGCCCAGATAAGCGAGCTGAGATTATCTGCGAGCTTCTACCAGAGATCGTTCGCTTAAAAAACCGTGAAAACACCCATCATGCCATCTTTATGGACAAAGACTGTAATGACTCTGATTTAAGACGGGTTTTAAAAGAAAGTAATTGGCACCAATTGATCACTGATCCTAATAAGCAAAGGCAATCACTGGGCCTAAAAATTGAGAAGGCCTTTTGGGGCAAGCAACAAAGACCAAAGATTCAATCTCAAGGCAGTGACTTCTATATTGATGAAGAAGACTTTGCCCAAACCATCGATCAAATGATCGATTTGTCCCTTTATAATACCTTCACCATTCGTGAGTTGTTTGCCCAGAAAGTCGGCCAGGTTTATCATCAGAGCGAAACTCAAAAATATCAATACCCCCCATTATTTGAAAAATTATCCAACGTCTTTGAACTAACAGAGTTGCAAAAAAAGATCCTTAGCTTTTACTACTTATACGAAGTGATCGAAAAATTTGAAACCTTTGTGGATTTTACCGCCTTGGACTTTAGCAAAAGGGCCAATGCCGCTAGCGCGTTTGCCATTCTTTTAGGCACTAGCACCTCTAAAATCAAAAGAGAGATTAAAAGCAATTATAAGCTCTCTCATGCCATGTTAATCGAGATTTACGATAACACCATCAGTCTGAGCGATCATATTTCAGATTTTCTACAAAACGATGATGAACAGGCGGATCTGTTTTCCTACTTTTTTGAAAAAGCAGACACTCAACATTGCATAGCTGTGCAAGAGCACAGACTGGGCCAAGATGAAATTAACGCCCTGAAATACCTCCTGCAATGCCCTCAGGGCAGCAACCTACTCCTGTACGGAAACCCCGGCACGGGAAAAACCGAGTTCAGCAAAAGCATTGGCAAAGAACTAGGACTTGAGGTTTATAAAGTCAAAACCCACGATGCCAATTGCGATAATATGCTCAAGGCCAAAAGATCGGCGCTAATTGCCGCCAAGAACATCCTAAAGAATAACGCGCTGTTGGTGATGGATGAAGCCGAAGAAATACTACAATCTGGCTCTAATATCTTCTACAAAGATAAGACTGATCACAAAGCGTGGCTAAACACCTATATGGAAGAGCATGCCATCAATATCGTTTGGATCTCCAATGATATCACCATGCACCCCTCAACCATGAGGCGATTTGATCTCGCGCTACACTTTGAGTCCTTTAGCAAATCGCAAAGGCTCACCGCCCTGAGTAATATTCAACGTCAATTAGGCCTTCAGCTCTTTAACCAAGAAGAACTTCTTCATTTGGCCAAAGACTACACCCTAGATCCTGGCGCCCTCAATCTGGCCTTTCGCAAGATAGGCGCGCTAGCAGACGAGAATGTGAACAAGAAAGACATCGTGTTAACCCTGCTGGATTTTCAGATGAAATTACTCAAGGGAAAATCGGTGAAAGAAAAACCCATCGAGTCATTCTATAACCCTAACTTTATCAATACCTCCATTGAGGAAAAAGAAATTATTAGCACCATCAAAAGCTATTATCAACGCACGGGAGAACTGCACAACCTATGCGTTCTTTTTCAAGGTGTGCCCGGCACCGGTAAGACTGAATACGCCAAGTATCTCTCAGAAGAACTGGAAAGGAATATGTCTATTAAGCGCGCCAGCGATATCATAAGCCCCCTTTGGGGAGGAACTGAGAAGGAAATCGCCAAGATGTTTCGAGCAGCAGAAAAAGATGGGGACATTTTATTTCTCGATGAATGCGACAGCTTGTTTAAACCAAGAAAGAATGCAGAGTATTCATGGATAGCCAGTGAAACCAATGAACTGCTCACCCAGATGGAGCGCTTTAAAGGAGTCTTAATTTGCGCTACTAACTTTGTTGATCGTATTGATCACGCCGCCCTTCGGCGTTTTCATTTGAAAGTTAAGTTTGAGGACCTCAAGAGCGAGAAACTGATTCATGTGTATCAGGCCTTTTTTTCCAAGCTGGTGCCCGATGAGCTGACTTCGGTGGAGAGTTTGAAACTTCAGTGCATTAATAATCTCAACCCCGGGGATTTTAAGGCCGTCTACAACGGGGGGCTGTTTAAGAAAGGGCTTAGTCACCAGGAGATTATATCTAGACTGCAAGATGAGGTTTCATATAAGCAACATCGAAGTCCCATTGGGCTGGCGCGGGGGTAGAGTGGGTGGCGGGTGGAGAGTTGGAGAGGTTTTAAATCAAACACTGATTGATTCGTGGTCAAAACATGATAACCTCATTATTAATTATTTTAATTACTAAGGTTATAAAAGGAGATCTAAATTGGGAAATCTCTATTATGTAATGAAAGTAAATAATGGCAATAAATCTTTTTGGCCTTTGGTCTTATATCATTTTCTTGAAGCGAATGATCAGTATTTAGAAAAGCTTAAAGGCAAATGCGATATTCTAGAACTTGAAAAAGCACTTATAAAGAAAGTACAAGATAAAGAAAAAGATAAAGAAAGTGTATGCTTGAAGCTCTATACTGGATATGAATCAGATAAATGGAAGCCCATTATAAAAAAAAATAAAGTTGAGCAAGAATTCTTCAATGGTAAAAGCAGCCAAACTAATGAGAGTAAAGACAAGGAATCAATAACCGATTTTTACAATATAGCAATTGTAAACCAGAGCCAAGATATAGAAACAAAAGCAAAGGTCCTAATTTTTACAGAAAGATTACTTTTTTTCCTAGAACCAACAGGTAAATGGGAGAAGGTTGATCATATAAAATTCAATGAAATAAACCTCCCCAAGCAGTTTCAACCCCAGTATGGTATTGGGAAAAAGAGCAATTCTATCTTTAAACATGCACTGATTCAGCTAAAAATAGTAAAAATAGCTGAACGCAATAATCTCCCGCCAGCAATCGACTCACTATCAACTTATCAGTATCTGACCAGAGGAACACTAAGACATATTGGGAGAATGGGAAGTAGTAGAGTTCAAGAAGACCTAAAAAAATCTTTGCAAGGACAAGACTTCTTGGAAATTCCACGATGTTTTAAAAACAAGCAAACTAATGCGATTGAATTCAAAAAAGATAGTGAGATAAGAGAAACACCAATAGCGAGATTATATCGCTATGTACTCGACACATTAATTGGTGAGGATACTACAGCATGTCCAATTAAAGATGAATTACTTCCTTACTGGATGATCACACCTGTACAATTAGAGGCTGCTGCCGCCATCTTTGCTCGAGACTTGAACTATATGCCTCAATTCTATATTGCAAAATCTACCCAACATGTCGATGTTAGAGCAGAGAAAATTATGATGGATAGCGGCATACCAGAAGAGAAAAAAAAGATTATAGAAAAACTGTGCGAGGTATTGAATCTTAACGAGATTATTAAAAAAAATATAATCACTATCCAATGCAAAAACTATGAGAATGTTATATTAGATCATATACATGCTGATATCTTATTTACTCCGCAATCGCTTCCTAAATCTGCCCCAATGTCCGACTCCTGCCCTCGAGAAATAACAAGACTAGACCTGGAAACAGTTATAGAGACGATAAAACAATTAACAACACATCCAGAGCTCTTTGAACTATTTATATGGTGGAAGATGCATGAAGAAAAGCTGATTAAAACCAACAGCGCAAATTAATCGCCCCTCCCTATTTCTCCTTACTTACATTACTTCGGGAGTATATTCATCAATCTTCAAAGGATATTGCTTAGATGAGAAACTTTAAAACTCTTACCTTCTCAGGTTTTAGATAGAGACATTAAATCAAAAAACTATCAGTTTTAAAATTTGAATTCACTAATTTTAAAATCTCATTTTTAAAATCTGGAAATCTTTTCAGATTAACGCCAACCATTAAATTATCACTCTTCGATCTAAATACACGTTTAGGCGCTTTTCTTTTATGAAAATTCGTTTCAAGAAAATCCATGAAGTACTTCGCTATATCAATAGCGAAACCTCTGTCACTCATACTTATCCAAGGTTTAAATATTATAGTCACTTATCGGTTCGTTTTCCCCCTTCTAAAGCAAGAAGCCTAGAATTTAGAGCTTGTCACAAATCTTAGTTTACAATGGAGATCAAAACAGTGGGTTACCAAAAAACTGACTAAATTATGTCCGATCGCACGCAAAGTGTACCACCAGATTCGCATGAAAGTGTACCACTCATGACGTAACGCCATAACCCTTTTGTAAATGTAAGATTTCCGTATCAAGGAGGTTTTACGCATGGCAA
>SKGZ01000021.1 GCA_007117175.1 Bacteriovoracales bacterium
ATCATTAGGAGCTTGGGGAGGAGATTTTCTTTTAATGGCCACTTCTTTGCCAATGGAGCAAGTTCAAGATTACTTTGAGCGAAAAGGATTAAAAAACTTACTTAAGTTTAATGATGTCATTTACAATGAGTTGAATGAACAGTCATGAAGAAAGTAAATATTGATCTATGCTCTTGGCCCAATATTGCATTGATTAAGTACTGGGGAAAAAAATCTGGACAAACACCTTTAAATCCATCATTAAGTGTCAATTTAAATCGTGCTCAAACTCGATTTACCGGGCAGATAAGTGTTCATGATCAGAAGAAAGCTCAACTTCGACTGAATCAGTTCGAAGACAAACTACAAAAAAAACTAGATGAATTTTCCTTGCAGCATAGCTGGGTAAACCAGCTTTTACTAGAACTACAAAGTGAAAATAACTTTCCCCATTCTTGCGGGATCGCCTCATCCGCTTCGAGTATGAGTGCTTTTGCTAAAGTGTTGGCCTTCAGTTATCAATCTTTTTTTGATGAAAGACCATCTATGGAGCAAATCAGTTCATGGGCCCGTTTTTTTTCAGGTAGTGCCTGTCGCTCTATTGAAAAAGGCTGGTTCCTCTGGGGACAAACAGAGCTTCATGCTAACACTAGTGACTTTTATAGTGTCAAAATAGATCAGATTCACCCATCATTTTCTCAACTTTGTGACACTATTCTTATTTTTGATGATTCAGTCAAGCAGTTAAGCTCAACTGAGGGGCATCAGTTGATGGAAAATCACCCACAAAAAAACCAGAGAAGACAAAGGGCCAATGAAAGATTAGAGCAATTGTTAAAAGCGTTAGCCGAAGGTCAGACCGAAAAATTTTGCCACTTAGTTGAAGCAGAGGCCCTCGACTTACACTTTTTGATGATGACTGGCCTTCGGCCCTATAGCCTTTTAAGTGGATTGAGTTTGGAGATGATTAAAAGTATGTGGAAGTTTCGAGAAGAGCAAAATCTTTTTATCACTTTTACCATTGATGCTGGTCCTAATTTACACTTAATTTATCCCCTTAAAAATCAAAATATGATTCAGCGTTGGTTAGCTGATCACCCACTGAAAGATAGTTTTACTTGCTTTGAGGATACCCTAGGGGAAAAATTTTGATTGATAAGAGCTATCCAGCTAAAATTTTACTTTTTGGTGAATACAGTGTGATCCATCAATCAAAAGCGCTGGCCATTCCTTTAAAGAATTTTTTTGGTTGCTGGAAAAAAAATCCCTTGCAAGCTCACCAACTTGAACAGTTTTTAGCATACCTTAAAGTGTTAATCGAGAGTGAAAAACAGTTTTTTCCCTTCGAGGGGTTAAGGCCCTTCATTGCGGATTTAGAACAAGGTCAATACTTTGAATCTTCTATTGGCCCTGGTAAAGGATTAGGTAGCTCAGGAGCTTTTTGCGCTGCCGTTTATCAAAAATATTTTCAAAGAAGTGATCATAGTTTACTGGAAATGAAGAAGGCGTTAAGTTTATTGGAAAATTTTCATCACTCTCGCAGCTCTGGTATTGATCCTCTAGTCAGCCTATTGCAAACTCCAATTCTTTGCCATGGGCTAGAGAAAATTGAGGTTTTATCCAACGATATAAGTTTTGAGGATCTTTATCAGCAAACTGGCCTGCGAACCTGGCTGGTGGACTCCATGCAGACCAGGAGGACTTCTCCTTTAGTAGATCTTTATCACCTTCAATGTGAGAATGCTGAGTATTTACAACAAATGCTAAAAAGCTATTGCCCCCTGGTGGATCAGTTGATAGGCAATCTCAATGGAGCAGACTCTTTATGGGTAGAAAAACTCAATCAATTATGCTCTCAACAGTATCAATTTTTTGCCCAAATGTTTAGGCCTTTGAACCTGCAACAGCTACAAAAAAGGCGAGAAAATGGTGATTACTTTCTAAAATTATGTGGAGCAGGTGGTGGAGGTTACTATCTTGTTTTTGAGATGACGCCTGATAGTTTATGTCAGGATTTTTCACCTACCCAATGCATCGATTTAGTTTCTACACTAGGGTAAGTGAATTATTTTCAAAGGAGTGTGAAGATGTCATTGAAGACTTTTTCCTTATTTATTTTGTTCTTTGCTCAATTGAGCTTTGCCGATCATGAAATCTACGATGAGTATTATGACCAAAAGTCTGGTTGGAGTTTTCCTATTTGTCGCAGTCTTGCTCTAGATGGTGCTCAGCGTGTGGCACTGGCCCAACTGGTCAGCCGCAAGGCCGTTCCCATGGGAATGGTGAAAAGAAGGTTGATCTCCGCTCAGTCAGACTTAAGAGCTGTGATCACCGACGAAAACTCAGTTTTAGCAGATGCCACTAGGCTGATGAAGCGCAGAACCGCGTTGCAAAATCAAATGAATGAACACTTGGCCGACTTTTGGCAATCATTTTACTTTGAAGTACTTGGCCCCACTCAAAGAGCACCTGCTTATCGCTGCGCAAGGCTCTTGGAGCGATTGACACAAATTTTGCTCTAGGCTTCTTGTTCGTTTTTAATTAAAGTCATGCGAACAGCATTTTTAATCTCTTTGGCCGGAGTAAAGTTGTCTGCTGACTTTTTCCAGTCTTGAGAATAAAGAGCTCCTTGGAAAACAGAAAATTCACTTTTAAGTGTTTGCTCAAAGGCAAAAATTAAATGCTGGTTAATATTGAGTTTATTTTGAATTCGACAACCAGCTGATTGGGAGCAAAAGGACTCAAGATATTGTTCAATCACTTCTTGACGGTTTTCACTATCATAACAATTGGCTAAAAAACCACAGCTCTCTAGGCTTTGAGTTTGGATAGTCGCTGCCGAGAAGATCCAATTTTTGTATTGATTAAGCCCTGCTATTTCCTTAAAGACAAAGGCACTGCCAAGAGCAGGCAGACCATGGGCTAGATAATCCCATTTAAATTTAGCACCTCGGTGGGCCAGGCGAAGGTCTGCACATAAAAAGAGATCAATTCCTAAATTATCCGCCCCCTCACCATAATCAACAATCACATTTTGTGGACATTGCATAATTAACTTTTGAATGCTCAGAGTTTTTTCTTGCAGCTTGATAATTTTATCGGCTTCAAGACTTTGATAGTTTTTTAAACCTGCAGAAAAACGAGCACTGGAGGAATCAATCAATAAACTTTGAATTTCCACATTAGCACTGGCCCAGCGTAAAATAGATTCTAATTCAAACAGAGTCTCCATATTGATTTCATTTTCTTTTTCAGCTCGGTTAAGTGTAATTCTTAAACTGCGGTGTTCTCTGCAGAGTTGAGTGCATAGAGTGTTGAATTGAAAGAGTGAAGACGACATAATAACCATCCTTGGTTGAGTGGTGATGAAACATCCATCCTTAGATGTTTCGGTTGCTCTTAACTTTATTTTTTCGCGACTTTTTGAAAGTGTCAAAGGGGATTGCACATTTTACTTTAACTGGTGCAAAAAGTGACTAGCTCAGTCTTTAATGGCCCTCTAGGAATCTCTCTGCTTTTATAGCCGCTTGGCAACCTGAACCGGCAGCTGTGATGGCCTGGCGATAAATGGGGTCTTGTACATCACCACAGGCAAAGACTCCTGGAATAGATGTTTCAGGGCCATTATGGGTTTTTAGGAAACCGTTTTGGTCGGTTTCTAGCTGTCCTTTGAGAAAGGAAGTATTGGGAGTGTGTCCAATCGCATAAAATAAACCGTCAGTTTTTCTAGTTTGCACTTCATCGCTCTTAAGATTGCGAACCTCAATGCCTTTGACTCCTTGTTCATCAAAAAGAATTTTTTCGACTGCACTGTCCCAGATGAATTGAATCTTTTCATTTTTAAAAGCGCGATCTTGCATAGGCTTAGAGGCACGTAAGGTGTCACGGCGGTGGATCACATAAACTTCCTTGGCAAATTTGGCAATAAAAGTAGCGTCTTCCATGGCGGTGTCTCCACCTCCTACCACATGCACTATCTTATCTTTGTAGAAAAAGCCATCACAAGTGGCACAAGTACTGACTCCGCGACCGGTGAGTTCTTTTTCATTCTCTAGACCTAAAAACTTAGCCGAAGCTCCGGTGGAAATGATCACAGTCTCAGCAGTATAGTTCTTGCCATTTTCTAAGCTGATGGTGAAGGGACGCTTTTGCAAATCCACTGAAGCCACTGAATCATTGGTGCATTCAGCGCCAAATCTTTGTGCTTGCGCGCGCATTTGCGAAATTAATTCCGGACCTAGAATTCCTTGGGAAAAACCTGGAAAATTATCCACATCGGTGGTCAGCGTTAATTGTCCTCCTGGCTCATGTCCCTCAAGCACCAGTGGTTGCATCTCAGCTCTAGCGGTGTAAATAGCAGCAGTCAATCCAGCAGGGCCGGAACCAATAATAATAACCTTGCGATGATCCATAGTGACTAATCCTTATTCTTCAGTATTGGTTGATTCAGTTTTGCTCTCTTCTGATTTTAATACCCCTAATTGGGCCTTAATAGCATCAGGTCTATCATCCTTATCAGCATTGAGCTCATAATAGGCTTGAACGCTCACTAGATTCTCAGGCTCGTTGGCCTTCTCTGTCAGCCGATAGTTTTGACCGGTCAGCGAGCATTCATAATTGTAAAATTTCTTTTCTTTTCTTCTTTTCACTTTTTTCCCCGTTGATGTAGATGATTTATCACTTTTATAGGTGATTGCGCCAAAGGTGACAAGGGGGATTCAACAATAGCTGTTGAAAGCTTGGGGACAACAGGTTAGACTTTTATTAAGGATAATCAAAACTTAAAAATGACTAAATTTTATTTATTGTTCATTTTGTCGTACCTCTTCAGCTCAGTGCACTCTCTGGCACTTGATATCGATGAGCAATTAACAGTCAGACTTTTAAAAACATCGCAAAGTAAAAAAACAATTCTAGTCAATCGCGGCAGTGAAGAAAATCTCAACGAGGGTGATCACGCTAAGTTTTTTCTGACTGAGGGAGTGGTGGCCAGAGGGGTGGCAGTAGAAGTGGCTCCCCATCGATCCATTTGGGCCCTTTATCGTTTAGTCAATCCAGTGCTGATTGCAGAGGGACAAGTTTTAGATTTAAAGATTACCGAAGAATTGCCTTTAAGTGATGATGAAACTCGCTCTATCTTTAGCGGAGAAGCTGATTTGGCTACTGGAACAGGGGCTATTTTAAGGGATCTTCCCAGCTCCATTTCTCCTTCTGCTCAAGTGGGTCTGAGACAAGACAGTGAGACAAAAACCTCAACCTCTCGAATGATTGCGCCGACTAGTGAGAAAAAACGTTTTTCACCCTTTGAATTATTAGCTGCGGTTTCCTATCAGCGCATGAGTGGAACAGTGATTGGTGATAATGAGAGTTCTTACACTGGCACCGAGGGACATTTTCATATGAACCTAGGGCTTGAAATCTACTTTAAGTATTTTTCTCTCACAGGTTATTATGGCTATCATCAAGGTGCAGAATTAGCTTATGAGGGAGCTCTGATAGAGTCTATGCACTCTGAATACGGGGTGATGGGTAAGCTTTACTTTACCGCTGATCCACGCTACTCCAATGAATTTTATCCTTATTTAAAAGCAGGAGTAGGAATGGGGAGTATTAAAAACTCCTTTGCCGGTGGTGAGCGTTCGGTGACCGCATCGGGGACTTCTACTGCAGAGGGAGCGACTCGCAGTTTTACCATGGGACTGGGAGGCAAATACACCACTGCAATTGGGCTAAGTGTCTTTGCTGAGTTGGATTATTATATTCGTCGCGATCGCTTTGATGAAGAACCTGAAACAGCTGGAATCTTATGGGATA
>SKGZ01000037.1 GCA_007117175.1 Bacteriovoracales bacterium
ATGCTGAATCAGATTAAAAACTTTTTTAGTATCTGTGAAATTAGAAAACTCTACGTAGTTTGCCAAGTTTTCTCGAACTTGAGTTATCACTTTCTTGTCAACATTACACCTCTGAGTGGTCTCTAGATATTTCTTTAAATTATCATATTTTTTTTCTAAAATGAGTATCTCGGTAATTTGTAAAAATGATTGACTTGAATCAATCTCTTCTGTCTGACAGTTTCGCCTATAAAGGGAATCTAGAATTTTAAAGGAATAAGCAGTTTGCCCCATGTTGAAAAGATTCACTGCAATGGTCGTTAGGCTAGCTCCATACTCTTTCATTTGAGACGCTGGTGCTCTTTGGGCCATACTGCTTAATATATCCGCTGCCTTGGCAGGCTGGTTTGCACTCATATATAAGATACCAGCATTTAGTCCTGCTATTGCCTTGCTCATCTGGTCAACTTTCGGATTTTGATATAACAAGGCTAATTCATCTGCAGACTCTAGCGCCAAATCGGGCTCTGGATCAACCAATTCTTCAATCCTTTGCAAGACCATTGTTTGATAACCTTGATCCAGGATTTTAGCAAACTCTTTTCTGTTTTTAAGGTCTGGCTGATTTTTGATATAGTCTCTTGTCTGTACAAATAAATCTTCTTCTTTGTTAACTAACGCCTGACTTAGGATTTTAACAAGCATCACCTCCACTTGTTCAGTTGATTCCTTAAACTGACGATGATAGCGTTGAGCAATTTTTAAGCTTTGAGAATAATTCTTATTTTCAAAAGACTCATCATAAAGTCGTAAATAGATATAACTCTTAATTTGCCTATCTTTTCCTTGTGAAAGATAAAACTTATATAGGTTAACCCTGTCACTATCCAACTCTCTATTGGCCAACTTCTCCTCGACTCTTAAGGCTTGCTCAGCAAAAATGGCTGCCTTTTGAGGATTATGCTCTTTGGCTTCAAGATAAACCTGGTATGATAACCGATAAGATTTTTCATATTGGCTTGCTCGTTGATAAAGTTGGATCTGGCGCAAGCGATAATCATATTTTTTTTCACTATCGAGCTTCAATAAGGAGTTTAATATTCCTATACTGTCATTAAAAAATGATCGATCTCTTGGATCATTATATGAAAAAGCCTCTCTATTGATCACCTCCAGATGCTCTGTTAAGATCCTTTTATTACCTGTAATAAATGAGTCCATTTGTTTTTTTTCTAACAGCTCCGCAAGAAAAGATTGAACAAGGGTCTCTCTTAATTGCGCCATAAAAATATAATTTTTCTTAAAGTCACTTTGAGCAAAAAAGTCAAAAAGGCTCAACTGAAATAGGGCTAGTTCTTTTGAGTCTACGCTTAACTGCTCCATTGCTCTCTCAGAGTAACTTCTTACCTTCTGAAAAAATCCCTTTTCATAAACTAATTGAATAAAATCCAATATTGCAGCGCCATTGTCTCCTTTTTCTTCCAAAATAAAATTAAATCCAAGGTCAGGTTGTTCAGCATAAATATAAAAAACTGGTATTTTGCTGATTGTTTGCTGGTAATAGTAGTGATCCTGCTCCTTCTTAGATTCAATGACTTTCTTTAAACTTAGTAGAGTCGATATCGCTCTATCATATTTCTGCAATTTAAAGTAAGACCATGATAAGTTATAAAGGTAACGATACCGCCACTGGCTATCTTCTTGAATTTTTAAAGATAAGGTATAATGCTTCACTGCTTGGTTAAACTTCTCATTGTTATAATAGTAGTCAGCTGCCTTCCCTGCAGCAAGGGCCTTGTCAGCCGGCTCTTCAATAGTCACAATGGCCTTTTGCAATAGCTGAGGAACCATTGGATTTTGTTCTTCAAATTCATAGACAACTAAACCATAAACAAGATAAAAATTTCCTAAATCTGGCCAATCTTTATCTGCTTTTTCTCTAATAATCTTAGCTAGACTACTCACTTGCTTGAATTGTTTTTTTAACTGGTCTTCCTTTTTGTTCAAGACCTGAGGATTTGCTTTTTTTATTTGCAAATTCACTAACTCTTTTTTTCTTAGTTTTAAGAGCTCTACTCGTGCTGAAAATAAGCGATAAGCATTTTCTACTTTTGGCTTAACCTTATAGAGCCTATGGGCAGCTTCAGTTTCCTTGATAAGAAGATTAAGAGTTCTTTGATCATACTTATCCAGCTGAGACAGAGTGTATGAGGAAAAAAATATAAAAAGGCCATAGATAATCTTTTTCATGGCTCGATCACAATAAACTTAAATTCAGTGTATCCAGCACTACTTGATATATCCATCAACTCTTTCAAGTGTGTGTACTCTAAATTTTTATCCATAATTAAATTAATCACATTGGCCTGATCTTGCGCATCAAGAGTTCTCATTCTAATATTTTCTAATCGCTTCCTAATCTGCCTTAACTCTTGCTCTAATTGCCCTCGAAGTTCAACTGTCCATTTCCTTGCCTTTCCTAGCTGTAACAGTGGACTATTATTCACCCAAAGCTCTAAATCATCTGACATTTGGACAGTAATTCCCTTTTTGACATAGGAAGTTGAGATTGACTCTGGAATTTTAATATTTTTAGGAATCGAGAGTTCCACCTCTGAAATAGTATAATTCATGATCAGAAAAACCAGCATAATGGTCAAGATGTCCATCAAGGAATTAAGTTGCAGAGGTTCGGTCTCTTTTTGAGCACGCCTGGTTCTTTGCCTGATAAATCTTTTTTTAAGCATTCTTTAAATTACTTCCCATCAAAAATGATTTGGTTAAAAAGCTTAACGGTCTGCCCCTCAACTCTTTCTTCTCTTACAACATCTAATACACTGACTAAATCTTGATATAAAACACTGCTAGCCGACTTAACCACAACTTGATTTTCATCCTCATACTGTGTTTTGATCTTTTTAATAAACTGCTTAAACTCATCTAGTTTTGCTGAATCAAGATAACTAAAACTTCCTAAAAGGCCTTGATTCACATTATTCTTAACTAATATTTTTCCATCTCCTCTAATATCCAGTTCCAACTCAAGCTCTTTGTCTTTTGGATTATCATCTGTAGTTAATTGATAAATTGGTAGATCAGAGCCTATTTCAAAAATTTTAATAAACTGGGCAGAACTTAATAAGAAAAAATTGAGAATAAAAACCATGTCCAAGACAGAGACTAAGTTCAGCGGCGCAGCTTTTTTCTTTCTCCTTCTTGCACTTGGTGCTTTATACACTTCAAAACTCCCTAGCTTGCCTTGTTGACAATTTTCATTGTACCAACAAAATCAAGAAGTTTGACTGAATACTGATCCACGTCACTTATAATCTTTTCCGATTTCGCTGTTAAAACCGCGTGAAAAACCATCAGTAAAATAGCACAAACTAACCCCAAGTAGGTGGTATTCATAGCGGTAGAGATCCCCCTTGAAAGTAATTCCGCTTTTTGGGCGGGATCAGCTGCTGCCACTGCTTCAAATGCAGTGATCAGACCATTGATTGTCCCAAGTAATCCTAGTAGGGTGCATATATTGGCAATCAAATTAACGAATAATAATCTTTTTTCCACCATTGGAATAATTTCTAAAGAGGTGGCATCAATGGCATTTTGAACCTGGTCTACTCCTTGATTCATTCTCTTTAATCCGTTTTTAATGATCTTTGGAAGTAGAGCTGAGCGAGAAGAACAATGCTGAATAGCTTCTTTCACTTGATTGCTCATTAATAGCTTTTGGATCTTATTCATAAATGAAGAGGCATTTAAGTCATAAACGAGATAGCGAAGATAGCGCTCAATACCTATTGCACACCCAAGCACAAAGACAAAGGCGATCAAATACATAAAGAAACCGCCTGCTTGCATAAACAAAGTAAAGTTGGTGATCAAATCCATTTGTACTCCAATTTTTAATAACTTACTTATAATGATAAAAGAGTTAAAAAACGAAAGTCAAACAAAAGCATTTTAGTACGACATTATTAAATAATTGAATCTATTCACTTTCAAAGCTAGAATGAAGAGAGTTTACACTGAGGAGAGAAAACTTGAGTTATGGCCTAGTACTAAGTAATAAACAATCTTTAAATGACTTATACTCTGTCAATTTAAGAGCGTACGTGAATGCCAATGTGGCGACTGTGACCACGTTGAATCAAGCTCCTCAAATTATCCAAATGACCCCAAACCTTGACTTTATCATTGCAGAGACGCAAATAGAAAAATCAGAAACCATTGCTGCTCTTATCTCTGCGATTCAGCAATTGGAATCATCCATACCGCTGATTTTTATTGGAACATCTCCCTCTGCCCCCTTAGAATTTGTGACCATTAAAAATCCTTATGACGTCAAAGAGGTGATTAAGGCCACTGCCAAAATTCTCGAGATTACAGCACAGGATATGATCAAATTACCCGTACCTGAACTCTTTCCTATCCCCGCCTCTGTTTTTTTCGGCCAAGATAAAACAATTTGCGATGCTTATATTAAAAACCCAGAAGGCCTTGCTAAATCAAGTTATATCAAAATCCTCAAAAAAGACGAAAGCCTTAAAGGAAAGTTTAAAAAGTACCAACAAGAAAATATTAATAAAATTTATATTCCTTCAGACTTTCGCTTACGAGTCACTAATAGTGCTACACACAATATGCTAGAAAAGCTCAATCGTGAGCCTCAAAGTGATGATCAAAGAATAGAGAATACAGAACAGGCCATGAATGTCTTTTCTAATCTCCTTGACAGTGTGGATCATGAAGTTGCCGAAGAAATCAAAAATCTCTCCGAAAGCTGCATCAAGCAAGTTTCCAGTATTGTTGATAATGTCCCTAATCTTGGAAAACTCACCCAGCTTTTACTTAAAAATCAAAATAATTATATCTACACCCACGGTGTCCTTACTCACTATGTCAGCTCGCAGATTATTAAAAACTCCAACTGGGGTAACCAAGAACAAATCGATAAGGTTGGGCTGGTGCTTTTCTATCATGACATCTATCTTGTTCCCCTCTATATTCATCGCAATGAACGAGTGATTACAGAAGAAGAAATGAGAAATGAAGAGTTAAGTGAGAAGGAAGCCAAAGTACTTGAGAGCCACGCTCAACTAGCAGCAGCTTTAGTACAGAAAATAAAGAAAATTCCCCATGGAGCAGACACAATTATCATGCAGCACCATGGCACAAAAAACGGAATTGGCTTTACTGAAAACTATCCAGATGACATCTCCACCCTTGCTAAAGTGGTCATTGTAGCAGAGGCCTTTGCCGAACAATTCCTTAAACAAACAGAGCAAGGGCAATTCAACCTTGATGATACTCTTAGTTATTTACGTAGCATATTTAAGCGTTCCAGCTATCGAAATTTAATTGAGCCACTTTCTGGCATCTTGCTCTAAATTTTTCCTACTGAATGACCGAAAATAATGGTATGAGTCGAAAAATTATCATCAAGCAATGTCATATCTGCAACCATGTCATCGAAACCCTTAACGAACCTCAGCGATGCCCCAAATGTCAAAAAAGTTATCTTCCACTCAATTATTTCCACAAAATTCATTCACATGAGCCACAAATTGAAGAACTTTTTAGCTCTAGTGACGAATTACTAGAAGAAGAGTTGATTAAAGGGCTCTATGTTCTTTGGTAATAATCATTGGTGATTGCAGGTTATTTGAGTATTCTACTCTTATGTACGCCAAGCAAAGCTGGCGTTTGCTAGTAGGTGCAGTAGTTTAACAATAAACTACCAGTCCTGCCAAGGTAGTTCCTTTTAGGAGGCCTTGTATCGAGTCTTGCGCTTGTTAGGTA
>SKGZ01000010.1 GCA_007117175.1 Bacteriovoracales bacterium
GACTTTTTCGCAATTGCTTTTTCGAACAAGTTCTTCAATTAGAGCAAAGTGGAGCCCAAAAAGAAGAACTAGTTGAGCTTTTAGGCAAAGGTAGGGCCATGAAAGGAATGCATCAAGGAGACATTGAAAATGGAGAACTAGAAATTGGGCAAATTATCTCTTATATTAAAGAAATTCAGTCAGCCTCAATGATCATAGAACAAGTGGAACGTCAGTATCATCAGGCCAAATTGGCAATTTGCTCGGCCAAATAAACCACTCGCTGCTTGGTCACCTGCTTAGCAATTTCTTCTCCGACCCAATTAGATTGAATTTCAGATCTAAAAAATTTTAAACTCTGTGTGATTTTTTGCAAATAGCTGGCCTGAGAATACTGCCTGCGATCAAGCTTTCCCCATTGATCAGCATTGGCGCAAATCAAAAAGAATTTCATCCATTCAGGGCGTCGATGATAATTTAAATTTTGTAAAAGTTGATCAAGGGCCTTGGCCTGCAAAGTATGAGAGCGATGAATGTTTAAATGCTGTTGAGTAAAGCGAAGACTAAATTCTTTGACCTCTTTGGCCACTTTATAGTGATCACAAAAACTCTCAGTCGGCTCAACTCCTAAAAACTCATGGTGATGATGTGATGGCCAACGATCGGGGTCAGTGAGGGCCTTGCCATAATCATGACAAAGACAAGCAATAAAAGACTTTTCATCTCCGCCCAATTCCTTACATGCATCAATCACTAGTAGAGTATGGACATAAGCATCCCCCTCGGGATGATATTTCACTGGCTGGGGCACTCCTTTCAATCGAGCTAAAGCAGGAAAAAGCTGGGCCAGAGCTCCTACTTCATCTAAAAACTGAAAGAAAAGACTAGGCCTTGAACTGCGCAGATAAGTTTTCAGCAGTTCTGCGTAAATTCGCTCCACACTTAATTGCGCCAAAAGATTTTTCTGTACCATTTTAATAATTAAATCTTTAGTCTCTGGGGCAAGTTCAAATCCCAATTGGGCCACAAAACGAGCGGCACGAATGATCCGAAGTGGATCCTCCACAAAATGCTCAGACACATGTCTTAAAATCTTATTTTGACAGTCTTTTTGACCGCCGTAAGGATCAAACAACTCAGCTGATTCTTCATCCAAGGCCATGGCATTAACAGTAAAATCCCTACGCATCAAATCTTGCTCAAGAGTAATCTCTTCGGAGAATTCAAACTCAAAGCCAGTATGACCAGCTGCTATTTTCTTTTCTTGACGAGCAAGAGCGTATTCTTCTTTAGTTTCAGGGTGAAGAAAAACCGGAAAAGCAGCCCCTACTTTCTCAAATCCCAAAGCTAACATTTTCTCAACAGTACTACCTACGACAACATAGTCACGATCTTCATGAGTGTTCTGCGCTAGTACTTTTGAGCGAACCGCTCCTCCTACTAAGTAGGTCTTCATTTAAGCTATAGGCTTATTCATAAGAGCGCTAATCCTTACATCAAGAGGTGGATGTGTTGATACTAACGCCGTCAAACCACTTCCCTTGCTGGAAATTTTCAAAGTACTCACTGCGGAGCTATCGGCACTCATTTGCTCATAACGAGACTGCAATTTTTGTAAGGCCGCAATCATTTTTTTCTTACCAGCGTAACGAGCTCCACCTTCATCAGCGCGAAACTCCCTGCGTCTTGAAAAATAAGAAACCACAATCATTCCCAAAAAACCAAAGATCACCTGAAAAACCATCACCGTGATAAAGTAGACAAAAGGATTGTGCCCTGCTTGGCGGTTATTATCCCCTCTCATCATGTTCTGCACAGCAAAAGCTGCCACTCGAGCAAGAAACATCACAAAAGCATTCACCACCCCTTGAATTAAAGTCATTGTGACCATATCACCATTGGCAATATGGGCCACCTCGTGGGCCAAAACTCCATCCACCTCATCTTCAGTCATTGAATGCAAAAGACCAGTGGAAACGGCCACCAGAGAATTACTACGAGAAGGACCTGTGGCAAAGGCGTTAATTTCCGGGCTTTGGTAAATTCCCACCTCTGGCATCTTAGAAAGCCCAGCAGATTTAGCATATTGATGAACCTTTGAGATGAGATTGCGATACTGCATATTCTGAGGTTCAATGATTTGCACCCCCATCATCATTTTGGCCATCATCTTACTCATGGCCAAACTGATAAAGGCGCCTCCCATCCCCCAGACCAAACAAAAGGCCATTAGAGCACTATAATCAATTCCTTGAGCACTCAAATAGGGTTTGATCCCTAAAAGATTGAGCACCAATGAAAGGGCAATCATGATTAAAAAGTTGGTAAGGATGAGTAATCCAAAACGCTTAAACATAAGAACACTCCTTTTTTTATCTCTAAGATAATGTATAAATTAGCAGGGTCAATGGCAATGCTAGACAAAAATCAGTCAAATGTTGACGGATTTTGTTCTGCGCAGTATAAATAAGGCAAACTTGGACTGATTTATGATTAAAATAAACCGACGTTTAGAATATGCACTGATGATCCTAGATTTTTACCATCAAAATCAGCAGATCAGCCGAGCCACAGTGCGTCAAATCAGCGGTCAATTACACCTTCCCTACGACTCGGTAGCAAGGGTTATGCAAAAACTGACTAAACTTAAGATTTTTCAATCTGATCAAGGTGTTCAAGGAGGCTATTACCTGATTCGACCTCTCAGTGAAATCAACTTAGTTGAGCTCAGTGAACAACTCGAAAATAAACCTTTTGGACCTGATTGCCATCAAGGTCCTTGTGAGCACTATCAACACTGCAATATTAAAACCCCTATCACCCAATTAAGATCCCAAGTGAAACAATACTTTTCCCAATTGAGTGTGGCCCAAGTTTTAATGAATCAAACTCAAGAAGAACAAAATCATCAACCGGAATTAAAAACAGATTTAGAAACAGAGGAACAGAGCTTATGAGCAAAGTACTAGATGAAAGATTAGAAAGTGAATATAAATATGGCTTTTATACTGATATTGAAACGGAAGAGTTTCCAAAGGGTCTCAATGAAGACATTGTTCGTCTTATTTCTCAAAAAAAGAATGAACCTCAATGGCTCTTAGATTATCGTCTCAAGGCCTATCGCCATTGGTGCACATTAAGCGCTCCTGACTGGCAATACTGCAGAGTTCCTGAATTAGATCTGCAAGATCTTTATTATTATGCCAAACCCAAGCAAAAGAAAAAGTATGACAGTTTAGATGATGTGGATCCAGAACTACTTGAGACCTTTGAAAAGCTAGGAATCCCGCTGGCAGAGCAAAAAAGAATTACCGGTGTCGCGGTGGATGCTGTCTTTGATTCTGTTTCCTTGGGTACCACCCACCAAGAGGAATTAGAAAAGGTCGGGGTCATTTTTTGCTCTATCTCTGAAGCGGTGGAAAAGTATCCGGAATTGGTGAAACAATACTTTGGCTCGGTAGTGCCCTATACTGATAATTACTTTGCCGCTCTTAATGCAGCTGTCTTTAGTGATGGCTCATTTGCCTATATCCCACCAGGAGTGAAGTGCCCCTTAGACTTATCCACTTACTTTCGAATCAACGCGATGAATACCGGTCAGTTTGAAAGAACCTTAGTGCTTGCTGATAAGAATAGCAGTGTGAACTACCTTGAAGGTTGCACCGCTCCTCAAAGAGATGAAAACCAGCTGCATGCTGCGGTGGTTGAGTTAGTGGCCTTAGATGATGCCGAAATTCGCTACTCAACAGTGCAAAACTGGTATGCCGGAGATAAAGAAGGTCAAGGTGGGATCTATAACTTTGTGACTAAAAGAGGAATGTGCAAAGGAAGGAACTCTCAAATTTCTTGGACGCAAGTGGAAGCTGGTTCGGCCATTACTTGGAAGTATCCAAGTTGTGTGCTTCTCGGTGACAATTCCACTGGTAGTTTCTACTCAGTGGCCTTAACAAATAATAAAATGCAAGCAGACACTGGTACCAAAATGATTCATATTGGTAAAAACACTCGCTCCACCATTATTTCCAAGGGGATCTCTGCCCATGAATCAGAAAATGTTTATCGCGGGCTGGTGAAAATTATGCCCTCGGCTACCGGCGCTAAAAATTATAGTGAATGTGACTCTATGTTAGTGGGGGATCGAGCCGGGGCCATCACTTTTCCTTATATCGATGTGAAGAACCCTACAGCCAGTGTGGAACATGAAGCTTCCACCTCTAAGATCAGTGCTGATCAAATTTTCTATTTGCAATCAAGAGGACTTGATCGTGATCAAGCAGTCTCACTGATTGTGAATGGTTTTTGTAAAGATGTTTTTAAAACTCTTCCTCTGGAATTTTCAGTGGAAGCAGTCAAGTTAATAGAAATGAAATTAGAAAACTCTGTTGGATAAGAAAGGAAAAACTATGTTAGCAATTGAAAATTTAAGCACAACGGTTGATCAAAACACAATTCTCAACTCTTTAAACCTAAAAATTAAAAAAGGTGAAGTCCACGCTATTATGGGGCCAAATGGCTCCGGCAAGAGTACTCTTTCTAAGGTGATCACCGGTCACCCCGCTTACGAAATCACTGGAGGCAAGATTCTTTATCACACCAACCAAGGTGAAATCGATCTCAGTGAACTAGAAGCTGACGAGAGAGCTAAAAACGGCATCTTTTTAAGTTTTCAATACCCTGTGGAAATACCAGGAATCTCCAATTATAGTTTTCTCAAAGAATGCTATTTTAATTTATGCCAATCCCAAGGGATTAAAGCTCCCAGCGAAGAAGATTTTAAAGACTTAATTTTAAGTAAAATGAAAATTTTGCAAATGAGCGAAAAAATTCTAGAAAGAAATGTCAATGAAGGTTTTTCAGGAGGAGAGAAGAAGAAGAATGAAATTCTGCAATTATTACTTCTCAATCCTAAGCTGGCGATTCTAGATGAGACTGACTCTGGGCTGGACATTGATGCCCTTAAGATTGTCGCAGATGGAATTAATCAATTTCGCAACAAACATAATAGTGTGCTTTTGATTACCCACTACCAAAGGTTACTGAACTATGTAAAACCTAATTTCATTCACGTTTTACAGTCTGGAAAAATTGTCAAGTCAGGAGGCTTTGAACTGGCGCAAGAACTGGAGTCTAAAGGCTACGACTGGATTGAAAACTAGAAGGATCATTTATGAACTATAATATTAAAGCTATTCAAGAGAGTGCTCAAAACCAATTTGCAGCATTGGGTTTGCCTTCTCATCAAGACGAGCGCTGGAAGTACACCCGCTTCAATGACCGACTTCAATCATTAAAACAAAATCAAAATGCAGAGATTAAGAGCAATCACTCTTTTGAGCAAATCAAAGATTTCAATGATCAACACTCTTTTTGGCCCAAAGTTCTTAAACACTACCAAGATGACGCTTTGTTGTTTCGCCAACTGATGCAAATTGAAAACTTTGAATACACTTATATTCCATCTGGCGAAAAAAAAGAAATTCATCTTAGCTATCAAAATACAGGACAAGAAAGTAATTGTTTTGTCATCATTGAAGTAGCAGCTCAAGCCAAGCTAGAGCTCATCGAAGAGCAAATCGCTTCGGGGCAGCACTTAAATCGCAATCTTTTATTAATCCTGGGAAAAGAAAGCTCGACTCAACATATTCAATACTTTCAATCTGCTAGCGATTCCAGTGAGCTCTTTTATGATTTTTGCCAGATCGGTCAAAATGCTCACTATCACAAACAAAGTTTCCAATTAGGTGCCGGTCTAACCCGCCATAATAGCTTTGTTGAACTTGCTCAAGAGCATGCTCAGTGTCAAA
>SKGZ01000247.1 GCA_007117175.1 Bacteriovoracales bacterium
CTCCCCAAATTTATAATAAGAAAACTAACCTAGCGCTATGCTGCCCAATTACTTCCAACATTAAGGACTATCCATTTGAAGTTATCGTGAAAGGAAAAAAAATTAATGGCATCATTTTATCTGATCACATAAAAAATCTAGACTGGAAAGCTCGCAAAGTGAAGTTTATTGAAAAATCTTCAAAGCAAGCCCTTTCTGAGTGCATTGAGAAGATTTCGACACTCATCGTATCCTGAGTGTCCGATCGCACTCGCAAGGTCTTTATTTTTTGCTTTATTTACTGGTATTATCCCAAAACTGCTGTGTCTATTCCTCCACATAAGTCTTAAGGACGGTTAATAAAGTAGGGGCACACTAGCACAGCGAATTTCATTGAGTCAATTCAAATTCCTTTTCTCTCTCGTTTTTTTGCTCTATGCTATAGGCAGGGTGGTAAGATTGTGATCAGTCGAATTCTATTTACGCTCCTGACTTTTAGCTTGTCCTTAACGCAAGCGATGGCCTTTAATTGCCAAGTCACTTGCTCTGTTGAGCAGTTGCTTCATTTAGGCCATGCTCATTCTGGCCATAAATGTTGTCATGAAAAAAAAGAAGAGACAAAATCACCCAGATGCATGAATGATGGCAAGACTCCTTGCTTACATGAGTTAGTCTCAAAAGAAGTTGCTCCCAAAATCGTAAATCCAATAACGATCAAGATCGTTTTACTATATGACTTAGCAGTCCCTCTTGAGTTTCAAACTTTTCCAATTCATAAAAAAAATTCTCTGTATCCTTTGAATTCTGAATTCCTTTCTGAATTCCTAAAGTTCAAGGCAAATCTCAATCTCTATCTTTTTAAAGATCAATTCCTTATTTAGAAAATATTTTAGTTTTTATTTGTCTATAAATTTAAACCTTACTTAAGGTGAGCTTCATGAAGAATATCTATTTCATTTTACTATTTTTATTACTAAACCAACAAGCTTTCGCCAAAAGCTTTGAAGAGATCGTTGCTGGGCTTGAAAACCACAGCTTTATCAAATCTCAGTTAAGTAAAGTTAAGGCCATGCAAGAAGAAGCTAAGCAAGCAGGCAGTTGGGGGGATCCCAATTTCTCTATTTCAGCTGTTAACTTCCCCAGGGATTCATTCAGCCAAAATGAATCGATGATGACCGGAGTCCAATTCGGTCTCTCTCAAAAATTATCCTTATCAGGAAAGTATCAAAAACTAGAAGAGTCCGCAATTGAAGGTTCGAAGTCCCATTTGGCAAATACCAATCAACTTAAAAGAGAGTTTTTAAAAACAATTTGGTCTTTGAGTATCAAAAAAGAACAACTTGTAAGCGAAGAAATCATTCTCAAAGAAAATTTAGACTGGATTCAAAACAATCTAAAAGTAACAAAGCGACTTTACTCAACAGGAAAAGTTCCTCAGCAAGCAGTGTTAGAGATCCAAATAAGACAAAGTGAATTAAGTGCTCAAATCGATCAAAACAAGTACAATCAAAATGCTCTGAAACATCAACTCAGTGTTCTTTTAAGTAGTGAGGACGTTATTGATATTGATTTAAAGACAATCCCGTGGAGCTACTTAAGTCATTGGAAAAATTCAATTGATGACTTTGATTATAAGAAGCAAGAATTAGAGCATAAACTTAGAGCGAGCAACTTAAAGGTTTTAGCTCAAAATCGAAATTATGTCCCTGACGTCACCCTTGGGATTAACTATACCAAAAGAAATGAAATTGATGGCTTTGGCGATTTTGTAGGAGCCAGCATTACCGTCCCCATCCCTAGCAGCTCAGTTCGATATGCAGCCAAAAGTGAAGCTGTCTTTAGAAAGATAGAATCTGAAAAAATTTATCACGACTACATCAAAACGAAGCCACACATTCTAAAAGAAATGGAGTTTGAAATCAATGATGCTTCGAACCAATTAACAATCTTACAAAAAGAAACCCTCCAATATGCCAGAAGCTCTCGGGAGGTCACCGCGAAATCATACTCTAGAGGCGGATCTGATTACCTGGAGTTACTACACTCTGAACTGCAATATCAAAATCAATTAATTAAAGAAGTGAATTTAAAAGCAAGCTTAAAAAACAAAAAAGTGAATTACCTCTTTGTCAAAGGTGACGATTTAAAACCTGGGAGCAAAAAATGAAACTCTACATATTTATTCTTTCAATAATTTTCATATTGAATGGATGCACTGAAGGTGAACAGCAAAATTTCACAACCTACTACACATGCTCTATGCATCCCCAAATTAAACAAGAGACTCCCGGCAAATGTCCTATTTGCGGCATGGGACTCACAAAAGTTGAGATGGAGCACAAGGAAAATAATTCAAATCACTTACGCTCAGAAGAGATGGAAGTTTACTATTGCGAGGCTGACCCCAGTGTGAGGAGTGAAGCTCCAGGCGAATGTCCCCTCGATGGTTCCCCCCTACTCAAAAAAATAAATTCATTTAAAACGGTAGCACAAGTGAGGCTGAGGAAATCTCAATTAAATCATTTCCGAGCCGATGTTTTTGAAGTCACCACAATGAAAATGCGAAAAAATATTAGATTACTTGGAACAGTTTTAAAATCTGAAGAGAGAGAGTCCAATATCCCTGCTAGAGTTGCGGGAAGAGTAGAAGAAGTTTTCGTTCAATCAACTGGTTCATTTATCAGAAAAGGAGATCCCGTTTTAAAGCTCTACAGTCCGCGTCTTTTGACCGGTGGAGACGAGTACCTCATCGCCAAAAAAAATTATTTTTTAAATAAGAATAATCATGAGTTTAAAGATCTTTATGAACAAAGTATCCAAAGAATGAAGCTTTGGGGGGTACTGGAAAGTCAATTAGAAGAATGGGCAAGAAGGAACAAAGTTCCTAGGGAGATTATAATCTACTCCCCGGTGACAGGCATTGTAGAAAAGAAAAATGCTATTGTGGGAAAATACTTCAAGGAGGGAGAAAGTTTTTTTGACCTTGTTGATCTTCGCTCATTATGGGTTGAAATGGATGTGTATGAGCATGACTCAGCATTGGTCAAAATAGGTCAAATGGCCGAACTTGAGTTCAGCGCTTATCCGGGAGAAATTTGGCAAGGAAGATTAGATTTCATTAGTCCGGTTTTGGATAAAAAAACAAGAACTTTAAAAATCAGAACAACACTTCAAAATGAGGAAGGAAAATTGCGCCCAGGAATGGTGGGAACTGCATCAGTCCAACTAGAACTTGAGGGAATGCCACTGGTCATCCCAAGAACAGCTGTCATTGATACAGGAAAAAGAAAGGTCGTATGGATTGAAATCAATAATGGTCACTATCAAGCCAAAGAAATTCTCACTGGATTTGAATCAGAGGGTTATATCCAAGTCAAGCGTGGACTCACAGCAGGAGAAAAGGTTGTGATCGATGGAAATTTTCTTCTGGATGCTCAAGCTCAATTATTTGGCGGTTACGAAGACCAAGTTGAAATGAATGAACACCAGCACTAGAGTCCGAAAAGGAAATAAAAATGATACATAAATTAATAGAATTTTCTATTCGATATCGAGTCTTTGTGATTATAGGTTTTGCTGCATTAGCAATTGGTTCAATGTTTGCCCTGAAAAATGCAAGGATTGATGCTATCCCCGACATTGGAGAAAACCAACAAATCGTGTTCACTGAATGGAAAGGCCGTTCGCCAAAAGATATTGAAGAGCAGATTACTTACCCATTAAGCATTTTATTACAGGGAATTCCTGGAATCGACAGAGTTCGAGGAACAAGTGCATTTGGTTTTTCTACAGTCTACGTCATCTTCAAAGAAGAGGTAGACTTTTATTGGTCAAGAAGCAGAATCTTAGAAAAATTATCAACTGCAACAAATTTTCTTCCCGAAGGTGTCGTCCCCACAATGGGGCCGGACGCGACCGGACTAGGACAAATATTTTGGTACACCATCGAAAATACAGAGCAAAACCCTCACCCAAAATCACTCCAGGAACTTAGATCCATTCAAGATTTTTATGTTCGCTACCTCCTTCAATCCACTGAAGGTGTTTCTGAAGTTGCGAGTATTGGAGGATTTGTCAAAGAATATCAAATTGACGTTGACCCTAATAAAATTTTTGCTTTCGATATACACTTCCCTCAAATTATCAAGGCCATCAAAAATTCAAATATTGATATTGGAGCTGAAGTCATTGAGGAAGGTGACAGGGAAATGATTGTCAGAGGAATTGGCTTCTTCCAATCCATAAGTGACATTGAAGAAGTCGTTGTTGCAGTCAAAAATAGCACTCCCATTAGAGTCAAGGACCTGGCTACAGTTCAAATTGGCCCCGCGTTTAGAAGAGGTGCCCTAGATAAAGATGGGAAAGAAGCAGTTGGGGGTATTATCACTATGAGGTTTGGTGAAAACCCTAAGGATGTCATTGAACGAATAAAAATACGATTAAAAGAAGTTGAGCAAGGACTACCCAAGGGAGTCGTCATCAAACCGTTTTATGATCGATCTGAATTAGTCAAAAAAACTATTAACACCGTATACTCTGCTTTAAGTCAGCAAATTATAATCACGATATTTGTGATCCTTGCTTTTTTGCTTCACTTTCGTACATCAGTCCTGGTCAGCCTCACTCTTCCTTTTGGTGTGGGGATAAGCTTTATACTCATGCATTTGTTAGGGATCGATTCAAACGTGATGAGTTTGTCAGGGCTTGTCATTGCGATTGGCTCTATGATTGATATGGGTATTATCATGTCAGAAAACACATATTCTCATCTGTCAAAAAAGCCCTATGCTAGCAATTTAGAAAGAATTGAAATTATCATCAATTCAGCAAAAGAAATTGGGCCGGCAATACTAACTGCTGTTTTAACCACTATAGTCACCTTTATACCTGTTTTTGCCTTAGAGGGTGCAGAGGGCAAACTCTTTGTTCCCTTGGCCTGGGCAAAGGTACTTGCCATGTTTGGAGCAGTCTTTGTCGCGATTGTTTTGATACCAGTTCTGGCTATCTACATGCTTAAAGGTGAGTTACAACCAATTAAAAAAAATAAAGTAAGCAGAAGTATTATTCATCTTTATAAACCGTCATTAGATTGGGTGCTTGAACATCGAAAAAAATTTATGCTTGCACCACTTATGGCTTGTTTATTAGGAGGCATTGCCCTTTCTCAGTCAGGAAGAGAGTTCATGCCTTCTTTAAATGAAGGAGACATTCTTTATATGCCAGTGACAACTCCAGATGTAAGTATGACTAAAGCTCGTGAGCTTCTTGCTTATACTAATAAAGTCATTGAAGAACATCCCTTAGTTGAAACATCAGTTGGAAAACTGGGAAGAGCCGAGACAAGTCTTGATCCGGCACCAGTCTCCATGTTTGAAACCTTGGTTAAACTCAAGCCAAAAAAGGATTGGCCGACAGGAGTAAGCATTTATGATATCATGAATGAACTGGATCAGATGGTCCAAATCCCAGGACTGGTCAATTCGTGGGACTTCCCTATTCAAACAAGAATTGCAATGATTTCGACTGGAATCAGAACTCAAGTTGCGGTGAAAATCTTTGGAAGCGATTTAAAACATCTTGAAGCTATTGGGGCTGAAGTTGCAACTACTCTAGAACAGATAGAGGGGGCTGCCGGAATTTATGCTGAACAAATTAATGGTAAGCCTTATATAGAATTTGAAATTGATCGAGTCAAAGCTAGCCGCTATGGTGTGAATACAGGTGACGTCAACACCATCATCCAAACAGCTGTTGGCGGGATGGAAATAAGCCAAATGTATGAGGGGCGTGAAAG
>SKGZ01000134.1 GCA_007117175.1 Bacteriovoracales bacterium
CATTGGACTCTAAAACCTCACAGGCCAGACGAATGGTATAGGGACATTTTTCTCGATCCAAGACTTTCTTAATGGCCCTTTCTGCTAAATTTCCATGGCCTACTTCTCTTCGCCCCACACCGCGGTAACCGTAAGCTTCCCCTACTGAAAAAGGCATAAAAGTATAGTGCAAGTAAAACTTATCATAGGAAATCCCGTAGAGATTATCCACCATCTGCTCACCATCTTTCCCACCAAGGGTTGCCACCGCAAGAACCTGAGTTTCTCCTCTGGTAAAAAGAGCAGAGCCATGGGTTTGGGCCAAAGGGCCTACTTCTGTTTCAATCGCTCTGACTTCATCCAACTTTCTATTTCCGATGCGCTTGCCTTCTTTTAAAATAGCATTTCGCATAATCACATAAAGAAGATCATCCACCGCTCTTTTGGCCTCATTAGAAAAGTGAGCAGTCTCATCTAGCCCATAATCTGTAGGGTTTTCTTCCAAGGCAAGTTTAACCTTGTCAGCCAACTCACTAATGGCCAAGACTCTGGCCTGCTTATCCACCACGTTTAAAACTCCATTGGCATCTGCAGTGAATCTTTCCGCTACTTTGGCAGTCAAGGTTTCATTGGCCACCAATGGTTTAAACTCTCTTTTGGTTTGACCAACTTCCTTGGCCATCTTTTGGATATGAGCGCAGTACTGCTTAATATTGTCATGGGCAAACTCAAGGGCCTGCAACATTTCCTCTTCACTCACCTCATCAGATTCACCTTCCACCATTAAAATGGCATCATCTGAACCGGCCACAATCACGTCCATAGTGGATTGCTGTAATTGCTCTAAGCTAGGATTGAGAACTAACTTGCCATCAATCTTGCCCACTCGACAAAAGCCCACCGCTTGACTCATGGGAATATCAGAAATTAAAAAGGCTGCTGCTGTTCCCAATCCTGCTAAAATCTGAGGCTCACAAGCAGGATCATAAGAAAGCACTTGGGCCGTGACAATAGTTTCACACAAATACCCTTCGGGAAAAAGCGGTCTAAAAGGACGGTCAATCATTCTCATCAGCAGAATTTCTTGATTAGAAGGTCGCCCTTCTCTTTTCATAAAGCCGCCTAGAAATTTTCCAGCAGCGTAGAATTTTTCCTTATAGTCCACCATCAAAGGAAAGAAATCTTGGCCATCTTTAGCACTGCGAGCAGAACACACTGTCACCAGCACTTGGGTTCCACCACTGGTGACTAAAACTGAGCCATCAGCTTGTTTGGCCAGCCTGGAAGTTTCCAGATGAACTTCTTTACCGCCATAATTAAGAGTGAATGTTTTTGGATTGTTTAGCACGATTACACCTCCTGCTATTGATAGGTTTATATTCAAAAAACCTTCTGAGGTGATGCTGGAAGAAATTGGATTTAAAGATAGATCAACAATGAAAAATTAATGAAAAAATTTTCCGTCCCTGATCTATCTCAAAATCCCTCTCTTCTTTTTCATCTCATCAGGAATCTTTCATGTCTGTTTTGAGTTTAAACCAGAATTGAGCAAAATTCTACTTTTGCTCAATTCTGATCATCACTCAATTATTTTCTTAGACCTAATTCACCAATCAGTTTTAAGTAGCGCTCAGGGCTTTGTTTCTTAATGTAATTTAAGAATGACTTTCTTTGTCCAATCAACTTCATCATCCCACGTTTACTGTGAAAGTCTTGCTTGTGATTGGCAAAGTGTTCAGTCAAATACTGAATTCGATGAGTCAAGAGTGCCACTTGCACTTCTGGTGAGCCAGAGTCTTGAGCCGATTGACCAAACTTGGTCACGATCTCTTGTTTCTTTTCTTTCGTTAACATAATTTTTCCTTTGTCCAAGTAACAAACGAAATTGTTTGTCAAATTTGTAACCGAGAGTAAGGATCTCTTGAGCCCGTTCTACCTTAGATATTGCTGCATGTAAATCTTTAATTTCTCTAATAAACGCACCTCCACTTGGCGGATACGCTCTCTTGACACACCGTATTGATCGGCGATGGACTGTAGGGAATCGGGCACCTCTTTTAAAAGTCGCTGACCAAAAATCTCCCGATCTCGAGGCTTGAGCTGCTTTAAAAAATCCCCCATATGCTGCTTAAGTATTTCAATATTTTGCCTGTGGGCCAAAAATTCATCAATGGCCTCATCATCCTCATCACTGAGCTGATCTTCAAAACGTGCGCTGCCCTCCTGATCCCCCAAAGGAGCATCTAAACTCACCTCTGCTCCCCTTTGCCCCAAACGCTGATCCATTTCAATCACCGACTTTTCTGACACGTCAAGTCGATCCGAGAGTAATTTCACTTGGGGCTCAATACCCTGAGTGAGTAAACGCTCTTTTTCTCGCATCAAATTATAAAATAATTTCTTTTGCTCTTGAGTGGTGCCAATCTTGACTAAGCGAAAGTTTTCCAAAATAAACTTTAAGATATAAGAACGGATCCACCAACTGGCGTAATAGGAGAGCTTGGCCCCCTTTTGCGGATCGTATTTAGAAACCGCCTTCATTAAACCAATATTGCCCTCTTGAATGAGATCCAAGACATTTTGATAGGAGTGGCGATACTCCATGGCAATTTTCACCACTAGCCGTAAATTGGCCAAAACCAATTTCTTGGCCGCTTCCAAATCCCCGGTTTCTACCAACTTTTGAGTTAACTCCCGCTCTTGCTCAGGACTCAATAAGGGATGGCGCTGAATCTCACGCATATAGGTTTGCAGAGGATCGCTGCCCTGAGGAGAAACCGACGGCAAAAACTGGTCGGCCTGACTCAACACCGGCAATAACTGATCTTTGGGCTTTTCATTCTCGCTCATAGACGTATAAGATGGAGTCAAGCATGCTGGCAGTCAAGAGGAAGGAAAATGAATTCAACTGATTGGGTGAATTGTCACGGTGATTTAAGGCCACTTCATGAGGCCTTTATTCCCGCCACGAGTCGAGGCTTTTTATTTGGTGACTCTATTTACGAGACAACTTTGGCCCAAAAAAATAAGGCCATGTTCTTGGCCGAACACCTCGAGCGCTTACAACAATCAGCTCAACTGGTGGATCTGAACATCTCTCAACAGCTTAGCACTCTGGCCGAAGAAGTGCAGCGCACCCTGCAACGGGCCAATCACCCACACAGTATTGTTCGCATTGTGCTAGTGCGCAGTGGTCATGAAATGCAATTGCCCCCAGAGGAAAATCAAGGCAGTGAATACTATATTTACGTGCGCAAGTTCTCAGGACATCCACAGCAGTGGTATCAACAGGGAGTTCCGGTGATCATCTCTGATGTGCGCCGCAATCACCCGCAAAGCCTCAACCCCATGGCCAAAACCGGCAATTACCTCAATAACCTTTTGGCCTTAATGCAAGCGCGCAAGCAAGGGGCCCACGATGCGGTGATGCTCAACCACCAAGAACAACTCACCGAAGGAACCACTAATAATATCTGGTTTGTTAAAAACGGCGAAGTTTATACACCTCACTTAGATTGCGGTTTACTCAATGGTATTACCCGCCTGCAATTTCTCAAAATTTGTGATCAATTGCAATTGAAGGTTCACCAAGGTTTTTATTACACTGACGATCTACTCAATGCCGAGGAAGCTTTTTACACCAGCTCCACCAAAGGAGCGGTGCCCATCACCACAGTGAATCAGCGCCCCATTGGCAATGGACAAGTCGGCCTCATCACTCAAAAGCTGCAAAAGGGCTATCAACAGGCCATTGAGCGCTATTTTGCTTAGCTTACGTGCTAGCCCAAGCTGGCAGGAAAATACTGAGAAAGAAATTTATAACTTTGCTGGTATTGATGATTAGCTAGGATTCTCAATGCCTTTTGCCGTTCATGTTGATAATTGGCTTGCACTTGCTCTTCAGAAAACTCACGAATCATATTCAGTCCCTCTGTCACTTGCTGGCGATCCTGCCAATCATCGTTTAATTGAAAGCAGCGCCCCAGACTTAGGCCTAATGAATAAAGATCCTTAAAGTGACTCAAACTTAAATTGGGATAAATGGCGGCTAAACAGGCCACTTGGATGAGGCGAGCCGTTTTAAGATCATGAATTTGCTGTAGTGAAATTTCTCGCTGCCCTGCCGGTTTTAAATCATAAAACTGACCGGCAATCAATCCATTCAAACCCAATAAGCGAGAATAAAGTTTGAGTAATTGGCCGGCATGGGGCATTTCAGCTAAGAGTTGATAAGAGTAATTGAGTAGTCCATCTCCTGCTAAGATGGCACTGGCCTCATCAAATTTTTTATGCAGTGATGGCCGACCTCTACGATAGTCATCATCATCCATCGAGGGTAAATCATCGTGAATAAGTGTATACAGATGGTGCATCTCAAGAGATAAGGCCAAGGGATAAAAGTCTTGAAGCTCTTTTTGTAAGTCTGAGCAAAGGTGCAAAAGTAAATTGGCCCTAAACTTCTTACCTGCGGGAAAGCAAGCGTAGCTTAATAGTTCATTTAATTGATTGGGCAACTTGGAAAAATACTGCTCAAGTGTACACTGATAATAATCATCAAAGCCATGCATGAGCTTAATCTATCACTGTTAAAGAGGGATTTGCAAAGCGGGAATGATCTCGGGTCTAGCGTATTCCACACCAGGGAGAGCGCTTAATTCGTCTGCCACTCTAAAGACATCTTTTTTACGAGAGGGAACTAAGAAGTAAGTGTCAATTTCTGAGTGAGACTCTTTAAGATGTAATCCTTTGTGTTGGGCCATTGCTTGGACTCGATCATTTTGTGCACCAGGGACCTTCAGAACCACTTGGCCGGTTGGATATTGCGGTTGTCCTGTGCTAGCGCTGACAATCACCGGTGGGAACTGAGCAGCAATTTGAGAGTTTGCCGGCTGAAAAATGGTAAAACCGGATTGGCTTTGCACTACCTTGCCCCATGCGGGATCAAAATCTTGAGTGCGCACTTGGACATAGCTACGACTAATATAAAATTTATCATAATCTACAAAAAATGGTTTGCGACTAAGCTTAAATTTTTTAAAACTTTCTTCAGTTATGCCAACTGGGATTTGATTGTTTTCATCTGAGAGTCTGATCTCTTCATCTTCAACTTGTTCTTGCTCTTGTTTGATAAAAGCTGGTTGCCGTTGAACCTTTGGCTCCACAGGATAAACAGAGGTTTGAGAAATCAGTGTTTCTTTTCTTTGCTCAGGATGAATATGATCTGTTTTTTGGAAAAGTTGAAAACCTAAAAGCACAAGGAGTAAAAAAAACAATGATCGATTTAACATGTTCTTACTCCTTTACTTAACCGGTAAAACATTTGTTTGACTCCAACCATAAAAATCCATTCTCACTCCGCGGAAGTTTCCACTTCCACGAGAGCAAGCTTGAAATTGCCAAGTACCTTTGGCGTTGGTGGCAAAGGCCTGCATGGACTTAAAGTGTTGATTATAATTTAAGGAATTATCAGGATAAACTGAGCTAGGTCTGACAATTTGTCCTTTAGAACCATCGGGCATAATCATAAAAAGACCAAGGTCACGAACAGCACCTTGATAATCAAAACTTAAATCCACACTATAGACCTGAAAGTCATGGGGAACATTCACAGAGATAGTGCGACAAACTGATCCAGAAACACTACCACCACCGGTGGCACTGAGTAGTTGATTAGAATTTCTTGTTTGGCTATACCTTTGGATATTAGGTAGTGAGGTAAAGCTTTCGGCCATTTCCACTGCACTATCAGCGTCCACCGAACCAAATCCTGATCTAAAATTATGAC
>SKGZ01000011.1 GCA_007117175.1 Bacteriovoracales bacterium
AGCCTCAGATTGACAGCTTGTCCCACCAGTGATGACCATAGCGAACTTTTACATTCGATGTTTTCTGCATGGGCCATGGAACTGACTAGAAAACTGAGGGTAAAAGCTAAGCTGATATAAATTAATGGTTTTTTCATGGTGAACTCCTTGTTTAAACCACAATGCCGATGATACCACTGTTTGTGCAAGGAATTAAGATCCTGTGTAATATTTACTTAGTTGTAAAAATGACATGCCTTTAAGTATTGCTGGTCAAATGAATTATAATGCCAATTATGAAAACACTTTTTTTAACTTCACTGATGTTCTTTTCATTGCACTCTTATTCTCAATTGGCACTTCATCTGGGAGCTGGAGCCCCCAATGGTGTGGAATTAGGAGCGGACATTGCTTTACGGAAATACCTTCGAGTCGGAGGTAGCTATGGTTACCTTCACTATGGTGAAAATTTTAATGCCAAGCTTAAGGTTGGTGGGATCTTCTATGGTTACTTGGGACTTAATCGTCTGGGAATTAATCGCCGTGGGATTTTGACTCTGGAAAATACCTTGAATAATGCAATTGATGCGCAAATTAGCATTGATGATCCAGAGTTGCAGCAGGTCTATGATGAAATTCGATTCACTGCCGATGATTTTAAGATTATTGATCGCTCGGTGAGTGCTGGCATTGGTCTTCGTTCTCGTTTCTTATTTCTAGAATTGGGGTTGAGAACCACTCAGACCAATCAAATTGTTCACAGTAAAATTGACTTGGCTTTTGATAAGTTTGAAAGTGCTGTTTCCTCTCAGATGAGTGGTAGTGAATACTATGAGGCCATAGAGGAGTTGCAAGGTATTCGCGCAGATGTGAAGAGTCAGTATGATGAGATGACTCAGATCGTCCCCGGTGGCCTGCGCTATCTTCCTGAACTGCGATTAGGGATTCGTATTCCCATTAACTTTCGCGATTAGCTTTGATCACTCAATACTTTCTCCTTTAATTTTAGTAGGTTATATCGGTTTTTGAAATTCCGTGGCAGTGCCACAGAATTTCATCGATAATAGGTTTGATCTACTTTTAGATGAGCTATGGGAAGCTAAGATTATCGAATAAGCTGATACTTCATGGGTAAGTATCAGCTTATTTGGGTTCTTATTAATTATCGATCAAGCTTGCATTTGGTGTGAAAGCTTATAAAACCTAATGCATCACTAATTGTAATAATTTGAGCACGAAAGCTTCTATTAAAGATTGTACCGACTCTAGAGATTTGTTTCGGTGATTTAGTGATCATATAAACTTGAGTAGTAGATTCTTCACTCTTGAATGCATAGGTCCAATCTTTGGCGATAGTATTGTTCTGACCGCCCACGATATAAGTAGTATTATCAACTGGGTTATATAGGGCAAAGTTAGCTAAGTCATTAGAATTTTTTTGATAAAGCATAAAGCTTTGACCTTTGTTTGGTCCAGCATAGATTTCACATTCATAGGTTCGACCCATATTGTCGGCGCTGGCCAAAAGTGAAAAAGAAAAGATAAGAGTTGCCATTAAGTTCTTCATTAAGATCTCCTTGTTGATGTTGAGACCTGCTTGTATCATGATGTTTTTTTGTCAAGATATCTTTTTGATTTTTTGATTAATTTCATTAATCAAATGGGGACCGTTAAAAATCATACCAGAGATGAGTTGAATGAGATTAGCTCCTAATTTAAGCTTATCTAGTGCATCTTCCACACTGAGAATCCCCCCGCAGCCGATAATAGTCATTTGCGGGTAGTGCTGGCGGGTAAGGCCAATGAGTTCATTGGACAGTTCTCGACAAGGCGCGCCACTAAGGCCACCCCGGTATTCATTGTTCTTGAGTTCCTGGGGGTAGCGGAGTGCGCGATAGTCCTTGTTTAAATTGCCGATGACCACTCCTTGGGCGTGGGACTGATGGATCACTTCAATCAGCGGTTGCAGTTCCTGCCAAGCAAGGTTAATGGGCATTTTATAGTAGACAGGTTTTTGGCAGGGAATTTGTGCGAGCGCTGCAGTGAGTTTTCTTAAGCTAGACTCGCGGGCAAAGTCTTCTCCTCCATAGGCGTTGGGACATGAGATATTAATGGTATAAAAATCCCCAATGCCAGCTTGGTTAAGTAGGCGAAAGCTTTGGCAGTAATCAGCGATACCTTGCTCTTCTGTGCAGCAATCTGCAGAGTTCGTTTTGGCAATGCTTACTCCTCTGACAAATTTTTCAGGAGCAGGGTTGGCTTGCAATCTTTTAATAATCGTTTCAGCTCCATCGTTGCGCAGCCCTTTAAAAACTTGAATGCTTTGAGATTGAATCAAGCGAGTAGTGTTGGGGGGTGGGTTTCCTGTGCAGGGGGCGGCGGTGACAGAGCCAACTTCTTGTCCCCCAAAGCCGATATCCCATAAGACTTTAGAGAGGTGACCGTTATAGTCAAACCCCGCCGCTAAAAGCACGGGACTTTGGTAGTGAACGCCGTCCACAGTCAAAGAACATTGAAATTGATCGGGACTGCCGTAGAGAGTGCGTAGCATCCAGCGTAGTGCTGAGAAGCGAGAGATCTGGTGACCAATCTTCACGAAGACCTTGTGTACTAGGTCTGGTTGAAAGCAAAACAAGATTGGCTTTAAAAGTCTTTGATAGGCTATTTTCTTGAACATTGATAATCTCCAAATTGTGCCAACTCGTCCCAATGGGTAGTATAGCGAGCAGAGAGATACTTGCGGCTAAACGCTAGTTTTTGTTTTTTTAAAGGACAAGCAGCACTTTGTAAAGTCTGAGGCCCATAGCGTTGATTGAGATTGTCCATTTGTTGCATTAATTGTAAGCGCTCAATAGGATCTTCACCCTGCCAAAAAGTGAGTTGTTGTTGATAGCGAGGGGTGATCTTGCAGAAGCGAACAGAGACTTTTTTGTAAGGTGCTAGAATAAATTTTTTCTCAATTTGACTCAAGCATTCATCGAGAATATGAAGAGTGTCACAGCTAGGGTGTGATAAATTGACTTCTAGATAAATGTTGGCAATTCTGGGGTAGTCAAAACGTGAACCCATTGCTGCTATTTCGACTCTTTCAGTGACACTGTCTTGCCTTCTTAAGCGTTCACTACAGCGAGTGATATGTTGGGCCACTTGCTGTTTCATTTGTCCAAGGTCTTGAAGAGGGTATTCAAGTGAGCGAGAACTTTGGATCTGTTTTTTATGAGTGGGGCTGGTTTGTAATTCAAAGCAGATCTTGCCATTGAGTTCTTCTTGCATTTGCCTCAGTGGCATTTCTAAATGAGTAGATTGATAATGGGCAAAATCATAAGCAGTTTTAAGACCCAAGTTGTGAAAACGTTGGAAATGTGCCCGGCCGATACCCCAAAGTTCTTGCAGGGCAACTGTTTTAAGATACTGCTGCTCATGCTGTGGGTTAAGGGTATAAAAACCTTCTTTTTTGGCCTTCAGCATGGCCGCCTTTGCTAAAACCTTGGTAGAAGCCACAGCAACACTCACTGGTATGCCAATATATTGTTGAATAGTTTCAGGCAGATGGCAGAGGTCGTTTGCATTGGAAACTTCCAAAAAAGCTTCGTCGATGGAGTAAACTTCTACTTTTGATGAAATCTTCTTAAGAAGATTCATCACTCGAATAGAGAGGTCGTTATAAAGGGCGAAATTGGCGGAGAAAATAGCGATTTTTTTTTGTTGGTGCAAGGCCTTAAATTGAAAGTATGGTTGTCCCATTTGTATACCAATCTCTTTGGCCTGTTGATTGCGTGAGATGGCGCAGCCATCATTGCTAGAAAGCACAACTACTGGCATCGTTTTTAAACTAGGACGAAATAATAATTCGCAGCTACAAAAAAAATTATTGCAATCCACTAAGGCAATCATTTAGCTCACCGTTCGAATAATGTGTTGAACAACTCCAAAAAGTTCTAATCGGTCATCCTCAGTGACAATTAAGTCTGGAGAATCATCATGGTGTGAGCGCAAGATAATCTTGTCATTTTCTTTGATATAATATTTGCAAATAGCTTGATCGTTAAAATAAAAGGCTCCTACTTGTCCATTTCTAATTTTAGCAGAGCGATCAATAATTAAATAGTCTCCGGGCATAAGATAAGGAGACATAGATTCACCAGTGCAGCGAACGATAAAGGTGGATTCTTTGTTGGCAATAAATTTATCGTCTAGACTAAGGTACTCTGCCGGTGATTCATCACTGATCCCAAAGAGACCACAGGAAATAAGATTGGGAAAAAAGGGAGTGACTTCAAAAGACATCTTGTGGTCCCTTAGCAATAATGCGATAGGGGTTGAGATCATTATGACTGTAATAGTAATGATGACGAATATGATCTAAAAAAGTAGTTTTTTGAATTGCCGGGATTTGAGAGCAGCGCTTGAGATAAGCACTGAGAAAAGGATAGTCTTTGATCCTTTTGATATTACATTTAAAGTGGGTGTGATAAACACAGTCAAAGCGCAAAAGAGTGGGAATTAAAAAGAGATCACTTTCACAAATCTCTTCACCTAAAAGATAAGAAGACTTTTGTTCTTGTAGCCTTTTTTCAATAGCATCTAAGCTGAGAAATAAATTTTCAACTGCTTGATCATATGCTTTTTGGCTTTTGGCAAACCCTGCTCGGTAAACCCCATTATTAATATTGTGATAAATCATAGAATTGATTTCTTGGATTTGTGTGCTCAAAGAAGCCGGATGATAGTTTTTTTGATTGCCTGTGAGTTGGTTAAAGCTTGAGTTAAAAATCTGAATAATTTCAGATGATTCGTTATTCACAATAGTTTGTTCTTTCATATCCCATAACACAGGTACAGTGACAGTGGTGGTGATTTTTGGATCGGCTTTAAGGTAGAGTTGGTGTAGGTATTGAAAGTGATAAAGATGATCAACTGTGGCATGGGGGAATGAATTGTCAAAGTGCCAACCATAATCGAGCATATGAGGATGAACCACACTCACTGAAATAAGAGGTTGCAAATCCTTAAGCTCTCTATAGATTAATGTTCGAGTAGCCCAAGGACAGGCGTAAGAGACATAGAGGTGATAGCGATCTTTTTCTGGTTGAAAGCGTGGATCGTCTTGGTGAATAGTACTGCGAAAGCTCCTAGGGGGGCGATCGTAAGCACCTTCTTTATCACTGGTAGCGACAGAGGCGATTTCCCATTTTCCGTTGACTAATCTTCCCATAATTCTCATTTTCTCCTAAACTCAAAGTATCATGTGGAGTTTTCTAAAAAATATTTTAGGGCCTGGGCTCATTTATGCTGGGGCGGCCATTGGCGTTTCCCATTTAGTGCAGTCCACCCGAGCGGGAGCAGAGTTTGGCACTCAACTGATCTGGGCCGTGGTTTTGGCCAATTTAATAAAGTACCCTTTCTTTGCTGCTGGACCTATTTATTGTGCCCATACCCAACGTTCTCTACTCTATGGATATCAAAAGATTTCTAAATGGGCACTGGATATTTATATCTTACTGACTTTGTCTACTATGCTGATTATTCAAAGTGCTATTATTGTGGTGACGGCGGGACTCACTCTTTATCTAACGGGGCTAGATTTTAGTTTAGCTCAAGTTTGCTCGTTGATTGTTCTTTTCTGTTTAATAGTACTTTTCTTGGGGCGTTACCAATTTCTTGATCAATTCATTAAGGTGATTGTTTTTGCCATGGCCGTTTGCACCTTTTTTGCGGCTTACTCTTCTTCTTGG
>SKGZ01000034.1 GCA_007117175.1 Bacteriovoracales bacterium
AAAAGAAAGTCTTTGATCCGCTCTTTAGTGTCAATCACACCCTGGCGATGATGAGGGCAAATATTAACCGGCTGATTCGGCGAACCTGGTGCACCACCAAGAAGCCCGAGATGTTGCAGCATCACCTGGAAGTCTATATGGATTATCACAATAGCTCATTGATAGCTTAATTCTCTTCATCTAAATTTCTAGCTCAAGTCATCTTGTAAATCAAAAAAGTAATTTAGTACTCAATTGGGTTAAAAAAATAAAATTTTGAGAGAACATCAACACTCTGCCCGGTCATGGGTGTGGGCCAGTTTAGAACTGTTTCACAGCTACAGTTAGAATATTACGTCAAAAAAGTACTAAACAAGCACTCGAATACATGAATAGTACTTTTTCTTTATTTTCAAGCATTTGTGAACAGGTAAAGCACTTTTACTGAAAACTACAGACAGCTTGCTGTTGATCCTCAATGCTTCGAATGATGATTGCACCGTCAGTGGGAAATGATTCAGTTTTAACCACCGCAACTTCAAAACTACTGGATTGTCCATCAACCGCTAACTGGGCAACTAGCAGGGTTGAACTATTGTAAGATTGCTCAATATCCACATCCGCACCAGTGTTGATTCTTCCGTCTATGGCATAATTGGCGGCGATAACCTTACCGTCTTGAACTGTTAAAAAAATAGTATAGTTCTGAGATTCACACTTAAGACTAAAGGATTCACCGGCCTGTGCCAAAAATGAAAGTGAAAAGCAAAGTACCATCAATAATGATTTCATCAGATCTCCTTAGTTTTTTAAATCTATACTTTTAATTAGCACCACAAGCTGGATCAAATCAACCATCTTTTTAAACCCTGTAAAAAAGATTCAATAACGAAATCTTGTCAATTCAAAATTGAATTTTGAAATAACAAGAATGAGTCCCCCCTGTATTAATTACACAGTCACTACTCAGAATGATCCCACTATGCTAACAAACCTTAAATTTAGAAATCACAAGGAGATTGCATTGAAAAACTCAATTCCACTAACACTTTTGATGGCACTTTTGATGGTTAACTCAATCAGCTACGCCAGTGCAGAAAATGCCCTCAATCAGCAACTCATTTGCACAGGGCAAGTCCAGGATGGTTTTTTTGCCATTGATATTGATAATCATAAGGTTTACTGGGGAGAAACAGAAGATCTTGAAAGTTACGGTTTCCTGGCAACCATGGAGATGGGAGCTGCTGAGGAATTTGACTTACAATACTTTAGTTATATCAAGGACGGTAATCTTTCTTTTGCCAGTCAAGTACAAGAAGTGGGGCAATCACAGATTCAATTAAGTGGCACCATGCAATCTTTTGAGTTGAATGTGGTGGTGAGCATTAATGGCAGGCATCAAGAATCATTATCAACCATGACCTGTGAATCATTGTTCTAATTACATGAGACTGCGTCCATTGTATGACTTTATCGGCTGGACGCGGCAGTTTTTCAAGCAAAAAGACTTTCTTGAAGTAATCACTCCACCGCTGATGGATCACCCTGGAATAGAGGTGCACATCCACCCTTTTCAGGCTTATCGCTGTCATCGCAAGCAACTCGCCCCCTACTACTTGCACAGCTCTCCTGAGTTTGCCATGAAGCAATTACTCAGTGAAAATAAGCAAGAACAAGACCTCTATACTCTGTGCTATTGCTTTCGTGATGAACCCAAGGGTCAATGGCATCGCCCACAATTTCTCATGCTAGAGTGGTATCGAGTCTCAGTTGATTATCATCAAATCATCAAAGACTTTATTCAGTGGTGGGGCTTTTGCCAAAAACAGGCCATTGCTCATGGCTATTCTATCCATCATCAAACTGAACAGCAATGGGTCATTAAAACTATCAATGAAATTTTCCAGGAAGAATTAAATATCAATATTCTTGATTATCTTGATCTTGAGAAATTAAAAGAAATGATACAAAAGAAATTCACTCATATCCCCCTGCCCTTGCAAGAGTGCAGCTGGGATGATTATTTCTTCTTGCTTTTTCTTAACGAGATTGAGCCCAAACTTAAGAAATATCCCTATTTAATTTTAAAAGATTACCCCGCCCCCTTAAGTGCCTTGTCTAAAATCTCCAAAGATGATGCCAGAGTGTGTGAGCGATTCGAGGTCTACATTAATGGAATAGAATTGGCCAATTGCTTTAGTGAGCTGCAAGATTATCAAGAGCAAAAAGATCGAGCTGAAAGTGCCATGCAAGAAAAACAATCACTCTATCAATACCAATTACCTCAACCCAAGAGCTTACTGACAAGTTTAAAAAGAGGTTTACCCCAGTGCAGCGGGATTGCGGTAGGAGTGGAGCGGGCCGCTATGAGTCTGTTGCAATTAGATCATCATCTTTTCTGGGATGATGATACTCATTCATAAAGAAATAGGCCCAAAGAGCAATCAAAGCAAGCTTGGTCACCTCAAGGGCAATATAAAGTGTGTGATTCAGCTGAGAATCTTGCACCTTCTTCATCACTTGATCACTCAAAGCAGGTAACAAGTAAAAACTTTGTACTGCGAGGATCACAACCACTAAACGTAAAACCCACTTTAAACGCTGATTGGGTTTTAAAAAGAAAGTTAAGGCCAAATTAAGTGCCATAAACCATTCCATTCGAGTGAAAAGATAAAAGGTTCTCATACCAATATCCAGCGCCACATCACGCTCAAGAAGGGGAGAAGTAAATTTTGCGGGTGTGGCCAAAAAACTCACCCCTAGAATCATTCCCATCCACACAAAGGCCCACAAATACCACCATTTTAAAATCTTCATCATATTACGCCTTAGCTACAATCTTTCCTACTAAATCATAATCCAAAACATCCGTGATGCAAACCTGCACCATCTCACCTGCTTGGGCCAGACCATCATTAATAATCACTTGCCCATCAATATCTGGCGCTTGACCTTGATGTCGTCCTTGTAATAATAAATCTGTTTCAGCGTGAAACCCTTCCACTAAAACTGGAATCGTTTTTCCTAAGTAAGCTTGATTCTTTTCACGGGCAATCGCTTTTTGCAATTGATAAATTTCATCAAATCTTTGATCTATCACTTCTTGCTCAATTTTATCTTTTAAGCGGCTGGCAGGTGTTCCCTCCTCATCAGAATATTTAAAAACACCCAGATGATCAAACTTCACCTCTTGAATGCCTTTTTTTAACATTTCAAAATCTTGCTCAGTCTCCCCAGGAAAACCCACAATGATAGAGGTTCTTAGAACAATGTTAGGAACCTTTTCTTTTAAGCGATTAATTTTTTGCATCATTTGCTCAGTCGTCGTCTTGCGATTCATCCTTCTTAACACTTGAGTGGAAAAATGCTGAACTGGCATATCAAGGTAGTGACAAACTTTTTTAGACTGGGCCATAAAGTCGATCACTTCATCACTCAAATCCTCTGGGTAATGATAAAAAAGCCTCACCCAACCAAGATCAGTGATTTTCTCTAGCCCATTGAGTAACTCAAAAAGATTTTGCTTTTCATCTAAATCCACTCCGTAATCCGAGAGATCTTGTGAAATGAGATTTAACTCCTTCACCCCTTGCTCTACTAGATTGCCTGCTTCTTTGATCAGTGACTGCACCGATCTGGATCGTAAGCGGCCACGTAAACTGGGGATGATACAAAAGGTGCAATTGCGATTACAACCCTCTGAAACCTTTAACCAGGCCATATGAGCAGGAGAAGTATTCAAGCGGGGATCAAACTCAGTATGAATATAGCGAGGTATTTCAACAAAGGATTTCTTCTCTAATTTTCCCTCTTCTAGGGCCTTAAGTAGCGGAACGATTTTATGGTATTCACCAGTGCCAATCAATAAATCCACTTCCGGTAACTCTTTTTCTAAGTCTTGATGATAGCGCTGGGAAAGACAGCCAGACATCACCAGGGCCTGGCATTTTCCTTTCTGCTCTTGCTTGTACTCGGCAAGTTCTAAAAGGGTGTCGATGGATTCCACCTTCGATGCTTCGATAAAGGAACAAGTATTGACGATAATGACTTCTGCTTGCTCGGCTTGCGTGACAATCTTAAAACCTTCTAATCCCAAATGACCCAACATGACTTGAGAGTCCACTAGGTTCTTAGAACACCCTAGTGAAGTAAAGAAAACATTACGATCCCCTAAATTAACTTTGCGCCTAGTGGTTATCATGGACAAACTCCTCAAAGTTCGCTTTTTACCATAAATAAATTTTTATGACAAGATTAGTCTTCTCGATAAAAGCAGCCCACGGATTGGGAATTTCGCATAGAAGCATTGAGCACTAGCAAGGCCACTTCAATGCCGTTTCTCAGCCCAATAAGCTGATCGTGTAATTGGGCGTGACGATAGAATTTTTGCACTTCCTCAGCTAACTCGATAAAGAGGGCCTTGGCTCTTAAAAGGCGATGGCGCGAGCGAATCAGCCCCACATAATTCCACATGGTTTGTCTTAAGATATGCCAATCCTGAGCAATGAGTCCTAAGTCCACTGAACGATCGGCTAGTTGCCAGTCCTTAATCGCACTGGCCGGATAGGCCTGAACTGAATCTAAGCTTTGCAAAATATTCTCAGCAGCTAAGGCCCCCCAACTCAGCCCCTCAAGTAGCGAAGTGGAGGCCAGGCGATTAGCCCCGTGAAGTCCACTGCAGGCCACCTCTCCCACTGCATAAAGATGTTGTAAACTACTTTGACCGTAGTGATTGACTTTGACCCCACCACAACTGTAATGAGCCGATGGCACCACCGGAATAGGCTGCTGAGTCATATCAATTTTATTCTCTAAGCAGTGCTGATAAATGGTGGGAAAACGATTAGCAATCCAATCTGAAGGGCGATGGGAGATATCTAAATACACATGATCTAAGGAGCCATTGATCATTTCTTGATGAATACTACGAGAGACCACATCTCTTGGGGCCATTTCTAAATCAGCATGATACTTTTGCATGAAGCGCTCACCTTGGGAGTTCAAGAGCACTCCCCCCTCACCCCTTAACGCTTCACTGATCAGAAAACGCCGTTGATGCATATTAGAAGTGTATAATGTGGTGGGATGAAATTGAACAAACTCCATATTGATCACTTGAGCGCCTGCTCTCATGGCCATGGCCAGTCCATCACCTCTAGCCCCATCACTATTGGTATTGTGTAAATATAGGGATGCAATCCCGCCAGTAGCCAAAATGGTCTTCTTGGCCATGATTTTTTTCACCACACCTTGCTTTTGATCAAAGACATAAGCCCCTAACACCTGATGCTGTTGATAGCGCTGTTTAATATCCACTCCGTGGTGAGCAGGGGTGATTAAGTCTAAGGCAGTGTGAGAGGTGAGAAACTTTAAATTGCTAAGGTGCTCTTGATTTAAATAATTCAACATGGAAATTTGCAAGGCCTTGCCGGTAAAGTCTCCCTTGTGTGCAATCCTGGCCTGGGAGTGAACCGCTTCTTTCACCAGAGAAAGCTCTCCCTTCTCATCGTAATCAAATTGGGTTTTGGCCTTCTCAAAAAGCAGTTTCTGTAAAATTTTGGGAGATTTTTTCAATAAGACATCAATGGATTCAGCACAGGAAGTGTGAGAGCTAGCCTTTTGAATATCATCAGCTAAGCTCTGATCATTCTCTTGGGCCATAATAATTCCACCTTGGGCCCAGAAAGTATTGGTTTTCTCAGGACGATCTTCTCGGGTAAGTATCAATATTTT
>SKGZ01000164.1 GCA_007117175.1 Bacteriovoracales bacterium
CTCCCTTATTCCTCTGGGGCTGATCACTACCGCTATTCCTATTTCTCCAGCAGGTCTAGGTGTAGGTCATGTGGCCTTTGATCAACTCTTTCAATTCATTGGAATTGAAGGTGGAGCGAGCTTATTTAATTTGTTTTTTCTGGCTCAATTGTTTATGTTTTTAGCAGGAGTCTTTTTTTACTTACAAAGAAATAATGATGAATGCTAAATTTCTCTTTTTAATTGGCGCGGGGCTATTACTGAGTTTTGGCTATATACTAACATTAGTTCCTAATAATGATCATACTCAACTGTTTGATCGAGCAGTCTTATTCTACCAACAAGGAAAACTACTAAGCTACGGTGTTCATGCAGGAGGCTCACTAGGAGTAGTCCCTGGCCCTCTCATTGGAATTCTAAGCGCTCTACCCTATTGGCTCTATCCTCATCCCTATTCTCCCATGATTTTCATTCTATTGCTTCACATTGCTAGTTATTTCCTGATCCACCGAGTACTGCAAAATTTTTTATCAGAAAAATCATTACTCATTTACTGCGCCATGTTTTGGTTGCTGCCTTGGAGGGCCAGTGAAGTGGTGCTATGGAATATCTCCTATCTTTTCTTTTTCTCAGCAGTCCATCTCTATACTGGCTATCGCTGCTCTCAAAAGAAAAGCTTCCTCTTCACTTTTTTACACGTAATTAACTTAGGATTTGTTTTTCAAATCCATTACAGTGCCATGATTCTGCTTCTTGCTAGTCTGTACTTTGTGTTTAAAAGAAAAGTTCATATTCACTGGCCCGCAGTGATCACTGGTTTTTTATTAGTGTGTGCTAGCTTAATTCCCTTTATTCTTGATTACTATCATCAACAATTACCCTATCAATTAGGATCCGCTCCAGAAAAAGAGAATCGATATTTTATGAGAGGCCTGATCACTGTTTTTCCCGTTCTTAAATCACTTCTTTATTGGATTCGCTTTGCTTCGCTCTACACCTCGAGAAGCATCATTCAATACACAGATCTTAGCTGGCTACATGAAAGTTTGACTCTTTATTGGAAATGGTTTGCCCTTTTTTTAGGAGTACTCACCACAGGTATCAGCGCCTATCTTAACTTTCTTTTTTTCAAAGCGGCAAAGAAGGAAAATCATTTTTTAAAAAGCTATCTTGTTTCACTTATTCTTGCCATGCTGATCGCCACCGGAATTAGCCCTATGACTTCTACTCATTGGCATGTCTTAATTATTTTCCACGCTGCACTTCTTCCAGTAGCCATACAATTACCTCAACAACAACTCTATCTTAAATATAAAAAAGCAATTCACATTAGCTTTATTTCTTTTTGTGTCTTGATCAATTTGCTAGCAATCATGAAAAGTGAAAACCACCACTTTCTGTCTCATTCCACTGAATTTAAATCTGAATGAGTGATGAGGCTCTCCACCACAAAGCGTGGTCTTTGCTTTGCCTCAAAGTAAATTCTTCCAATATACTCACCCAGAATTCCAATTCCCAAGAGTTGCACTCCACCCAAGAACAAAATAGCAACAATTAAAGAAGGGTAACCGGGAACGGGATTTCCCCAAAAAATTTTTTCAATGACCATCCACAACGCTAATCCAAAAGAACAAAGAGCTATCAATAATCCCGCATAAGTCCAAACCTTTAAAGGCATGGTAGAAAAACTGGTCAATCCCTCTATCGCCAAATTCCACAACTTAAAAAAATTAAACTTAGTCTGTCCTGCTGCTCTAGCAGGTCTAGTGTATGAAACTATTTCCGTCTTAAATCCTGGCCAACTAAAAAGACCTTTCATAAAAAGATTTCTCTCCGGTAAGCCCTGAATGACTTTGACAATAGAGTGATCAATTAAACGAAAATCCCCCACATTTTCTTCAATAGGACATTCACTTAATTGATTAAAGATTTTATAAAACCACTTAGCACTTAATCTTTTTAGCAAGGTATCATTGCCGCGATCTACTCTTTTGGCCAAAACCATTTTTACTTTGCCTTGATACTTGGCCAGCATTTCAATCACTACCTGCAATGGATCTTGTAAGTCCGCATCAATGGGCACGACCGCCCCCGCTTGAGTGACATCAATCACACTCAGTCCCGCTAATAAGGCTGATTCTTTGCCGAAGTTACGACTTAAGTTCATCAACTTCACCTTGGGATCTTGTTCAATTAATTTTTGAATCACCAGCGCTGACTGATCAGAAGAACCATCGTTGACAAATAAAATTTCTAAATCTAACTGACATAATTCAGGATAAGATCTCACCTCTTGATAGAATTTTTCAATCACTTCTTCTTCGTTGAAGACAGGCACCAACAATGTCAACTTTCCTCTCATTGCAAACTCTCCAATCGCTGTTTTAACTGCCCTTCTCGCCCTCTTTCAGTGGGTTGGTAAAACTGATGGCCATTGGCTCCATAGTCTTGCTTCACAAATCCTTGTGAAAAATTATGGGGATACTGATACTTTTTCTTATCAGGGTGGTGATTTCTTAAATGAGTGGGCACTTCAAGACTAGGCTGGCTTTGTACATACTCCATGGCCAAATTAATCGCTTGGTAGCTAGCATTACTTTTGTGAGTGGCAGCCAAATAGCTGGTGGCCTGAGCTAAAGTGATTCGCGCCTCTGGCATTCCAATCTTCTCCACCGCTTGTAAGGCATTCATCGCTAAGGCCAGAGCACTGGGATCAGCATTGCCTACATCCTCAGAAGCAAAAATCACCAACCGACGGGCAATAAAAACTGGATCTTCTCCCCCTTCCAACATCACTGCCAACCATAACAGTGCGCTTTGAGGATCACTACCTCGCATGCTCTTAATAAAAGCAGAAATAACATCGTAATGACGTTCGCTATTCTTATCGTAGCGGCGCACTTGCTCCCCCATTAACTGGGCAATCTGTGGCTGAGGCGGAGCCAATTCACCCAACTCCACAAAGGCCTGTAAGGTATTAATGGCAATGCGAGCATCTCCATTGCTAAGCTGAGCAATCTCGCTCAGTGATAAGAGCTCAAAACTGACCTCTTGTTTTTCCACGCAGCTTTTTAAAATATTAAACAGATCATTTTCACTCAGTGCTTGCAGGCGAATAATTTTCAAACGAGAAAGCAGAGCTGGATTTAAACTCACCCTGGGATTTTCTGTGGTTGCCCCCACGAGGACAAAATCGCCTCTTTCCACGTAGGGCAAGAGGGCATCTTGCTGAGCTTTATTAAAGCGATGAATTTCATCAATAAAGATTAAACTTTGTTTTTGTCCCAATAGTGGCGTGCTCTGCGCCTCAATTGCCCGCTGAATTAATTTCTTCAGATCGGCCACTCCCCCCAGCACAGCATTAAAACTATAAAACTCCCTTTCACTCACTTGTGCCAGCAATTGGGCCAATGTGGTTTTTCCACAACCACTAGGACCGGTCAACACCAAGGAAGAAAAATTGCCCTTGAGCAAATGGGGGTATTTTTGAAAAATCTCTTGCTGGCCATAAAACTGCTGCCAGCTTTGCGGGCGTAGTTGGTGGGCCCAAGGAATATTGGCGCTTGTGTTCATCCATGGTATTATGCCCAAATGAGAACCTTAAAAAAAGTTTTTCTCACCGGTGCAGCCGGTTTTATTGGCTCACGCACCGCTCAATTTCTACTGGACCAGCAAATTGAAGTGGTAGCCGTGGATAATCTCAATAATTATTATGATCCCAAGCTGAAAGAGCACCGACTCATCCCCTTAAATCAATCCAAGCTCTTTCACTTTTATCCTGCTGATATCGAAAATCTGTCACAAATGCGAGAGATTTTTCAGGCCCATCAAAAGCAAACTCCCTTTGACGCCATTATCAACCTGGCCGCCCGGGCCGGAGTTCGCTACAGCATGGAAAATCCCCATATTTATCTTTCCACCAATGCTCAGGGGACTTTAAACCTATTGGAACTGGCCAGAGAATTCGCCATTGGCAAATTCACTCTAGCCTCCACTTCCTCTCTCTACGCCGGTTGCCAGATGCCCTTTAACGAAGAGTTGGCAGTAAACACTCCCATCTCTCCCTATGCCGCCTCTAAAAAAGCTGCCGAGGCCATGTGCTATAGCTATCACAGCCTCTATCAATTAGATGTTTCAGTGGTGCGCTACTTCACAGTCTTTGGCCCTGCCGGCAGACCTGATATGAGCTTGTATCGCTTCATTAAATGGATTCAAGCTGAAAAAGCCATTGAACTCTACGGTGATGGAACCCAGAGCCGAGACTTCACCTTTGTGGATGACATTGCCCGAGGCACTATCGCCGCCACCACTCATGATGTGGGCTATGAAGTGATTAACTTAGGGGGAGGTCGCAACCCAGTGACACTTCTGCAGATTATCGAAAAGCTAGAAAAACTCATCGGCAAAAAAGCTATCATCGATTTCCAACCAGCTCACTGCGCCGATCTCAAAGAAACATGGGCCGATATTCAAAAGGCCCATCAACTACTTCATTGGAAGCCAGAGATTTCACTAGATGAAGGTTTGGCCAAAACAGTGCAATGGCACCGAGATTTTGATCTTTAACAGCGCGGCCCTAATCCACCTTCACAGCTTTACTTAAATCAAAATCCACCCGAAACTCGCGCCCTTCGCGCACGAGTACGTAACTAAAAAACTTTTTCGGATAAAGGTAGAGCTTCCATGTATTGGTGATGGACTGGGGAATTTCATTGTCCACAAACATCTGTTTGGTAAAATCATCAGCGGGAAAGCTTTGCACCTGATCCCAACCGCGATCTTGAGTGTGACCACCGTATAAACTCACCTTCTCGGGAGTGCCATCACTGTGGCGATGATCGTGCTTTAAGCTAAGTCCTGAGCCTGTTTGAGTGATGATCCAAGTGCGCGAGCGATTTTCTCCCACGTGAAAGGGGATCTCAATGCGATCTTGCTGGCATTTTTTAACATGCATCACCAAGCGGCCATCAAAACCCTCACTTTTGGGAAAGTCCACCACTAGTTTTCCCTCAAAGGCCTTGCCACAAAGGTTTTTAAGGGCCTGAAAAAAGGCATTGTGCTCCTTGGCGGCCACTGCATGGGCGTTGATATGGATAAGGGACAAAAGAATGATGAGCGTCTTAAAAGTTTTCAACTTTTCCTCCTCTGAAAATTTCGCTAGTATTGCCATTTAATACTAGGTGAAAATGAGTATGAACGACAACAAAACAAATTCCATTGAAATCGATCGAGTGGTGGTGCGCTTTGCCGGTGACTCTGGCGATGGTATGCAATTAACTGGCTCTCAGTTTTCTCAAGCTTCTATTCATATGGGCAATGATATTTCTACTTTTCCCGATTATCCGGCCGAAATTCGCGCCCCGCAAGGCAGCGTCTCTGGTGTGTCTGGCTTTCAAATTCAATTTGGATCGCAAGAAATTGTCACCCCGGGAGATGAAGCTGATTTATTGGTGGCCCTGAATCCAGCGGCCCTTAAGGCCAATTTACTGAATATTAAAAAAGGTGGAACCATTCTCACTAATAGTGATGCTTTCACTAGTTTGAATTTGAAAAAAGCTGGCTTTGTTAGCAATCCCCTAGAAGATGAAACCCTTAAAGAATTTAGAGTGATTGCCACTCCCATGAGTCAACAAGTGAAAGAGGCCTTAAAGGATATTGATCTGGATTTGCGTTCCAAGGACAAATGTAAAAACTTTTTTGCACTGGGAATGGTTTA
>SKGZ01000140.1 GCA_007117175.1 Bacteriovoracales bacterium
AATTGTGGTGTCACCTGCACCAGAGACATCGTAAACCTCGCGAGCGAGCGTGGGAATGACTTGATAGGAATTTTCAGTTGAGTCCCATATGGCCATCCCTTGACTTCCCAAAGTAATAACCACTTTGGCAATGGCCAATTTTTGGTGAATGATCTGAGCTAATTCTTCTGGATTATTCTTAAATCCTTCCCCTAATGACTGAACAATCATCTGAGCTTCTTTAAGATTAGGCTTAAGAATATCAGCGCCCCTATACCATTGAGGTGGAGAGAGGCGAGAGGGATCAATGGCCACTAACTTTCCTTGATTTTGAAATAAAACAATAGCCTCTTGCACCAACTTCTCACTTAAAACCCCCTTACCATAATCCTCAATAATGAGGCACTTATGGGCGGAGACGAACTCTTCTAAACGACTGAGAATTTTATCAAAACTATCTTGGGAGATAGCGGCCTTACTTTCATAATCGATGCGGCAAATTTGCTGAGTTGAGGTTAAAACTCTTTCCTTAAAAGTAGTCTGTCTGGAGTGATCTCTAATGACTCCCCAAGTGCTCACTTTGATTCTCTCTAATTGCTCTTCTAAGGTTTGAGCGTGGTGATCATTGCCAATGACCCCACACAAAGTGGATTTTACCCCTAATGAAGACAAATTATCAGAAACATTGGCAGCCAGACCAAGCTTTAACCACTCTTTTTGTACCTCGAGAATGGGAACTGGCGCCTCAGGAGAAATTCGACTCACCTCTCCATAAGTGTACTTATCCACCCCTAGATCACCCAAAACCATCAGAGGATCTATTTTTTGAAATTTTTGAACTAATTCGTTGAATCTTTCTTCGCTGAGCATGTTCTAACCTTTTTTAAAATTTCTTGTTCTAATTTCATTAAAACATGCTCGTAAGTCATTTGGGAAGTATCAATCACCTGGGCATCAGGTGGAATCTGGAGGGGGGAAATCTTTCTGTTTTGATCATTTTGATCTCTTTGCTCAATTTGCTCTCTTAATTCTTCTAGGGCTAGACCATCCGCCAAGCCTTTTTCTTGTAATTCCTGAAGCCTACGTTTGGCCCTCACCTCTGAGTCTGCGGTTAAATAGAATTTTAACATGGCCTTAGGAAAAACCACTGAACCAGTGTCACGACCCTCAACAATGCACCAACTCTTATCACTCTGAACAATTTTTTTTTGCCAATGAACGCAAAAATCCCGCAGCCAAGCTAATTGAGAAAAATCGGAGGTGATGCCAGACACAAAGTTTTCCCTGATTTTTTGACTATAATCCACCTCATTGACTGCCACTAAAACTTCTGGCCTAGGTTGGTACTCAAATTTCTGTCTATTAAGATAATCAATGAATTGATCAGATTGCTTTTCTATCAACGGGCGTCGTTCAAACTTTTCCCACAATACTAAACTAAGCACTCGAAACATTGCCCCTGTATCAATAAATGTTAAATTGAGCTTTTCGGCTAAATTTCTAGTGACAGAGGACTTACCACTTCCTGCCGGTCCATCAAGAGTGATGATTGGTAGTTCTTTCATTGAATAGCCGGAGTGTAACTTAATTTTACGTTTCTTTGCCCTGTTATTTTTTGATAGTGTAAGCTCACCTTTAAGAGATAATGATTAGCTGTCACAATACTGGGACGATGAATATTTCGCCTGGTCCAAGTTGGTCCCATATTATAAGCAACTGTCGCCAAAAAAGGATTTTGAAAACGCTTATTTAAATCCTTTAAGTAAAGAATCCCCAATTCTAAGTTTTGTAAAATAAGCTTACGATGAAGTGACTCATCAACCTGTGGCAATAAGCTTATTATTAAATCCTCACCTTTTTCGGACTCTAAAATGAATCCCTTTCGTTTAAGTTTCTGCAAAAGGTACCTTTGAGTTTGAGGCATTAATTGCATAATTCCCATTGCCCCTTTATTGCTACGAGCACTTGCCTTAAAATGGCTCTCAGTCCAAGCAACGGCCATCACCCAAAAAGGATCGACTTGATGTTTTTCACTCATTTTTAAAATTGCTTTAATATATGTCGCTGCTCGCTGACGCACATTATGATCTAAGCGCATCACTAATACCTCTTCCACCTGCTTTTGAACTAATTGCTCAAATAGACTGAAATTGGCTGAAGAAAACCCAGAGGAGATTCCAAAATAATAATAATTTTCCGGCTTAAAAGAAAATTGATCCGTTGTTTGAGCAGGGGCTTGGAAAAAGCCGCTACAAAGCATGATCAGGGCGATTGGAACCCAAAAATTGATTTTGCAAAACATAGTGGGCCAGTCATAGCCCACTCAATATACTTTTGGCAAGATTTCAACTCGATGCGTCTAACTCTTTTTCAGCTTATCCAGAATTTAGAGCTCAAAACTCACCGCATCACTAGCATAAAACATCTCTTGCGCCTTGCAGCCATCAGCTTGCGGACGAAGGCGAATTCTCTCACCAAAAAGAAAACGCTTAAAGTTGGCTCGGTAGCATTCCTTAGTTTGAATTGATTCTATGTTAAAAACGATACTATCTCTTCCTGCGCGGCGCTGATGCCCCTTTAAGACTAAAACTTCAGTTTCACCTCTTTCCAATGGCGCCATTCGCCCCATTCGAAGACGTACTGTCTCAGTACGAGTTCCCGCAGATAAAAATCCATTGCGTAGGCCATCGTCCACCACTTGAGTCGATGAAGAAATTCGTGATTGACATCTTCTTCTATAGTAGAAGGCGGTACAATTACCTTCCCGGTCTTCTTTTAAACAATACTTATACTTGGGACAATCTAAATTATGACTGAGCGCCCAGCGATTATCTGCCAGTTCATTGAAACAATTTCTTTCTGAAATAAATGTCAATTCATTTGGCTTAGTCCTTTTTGCTTTCACTTGCATCGGAACTTCTAGCTCAAGAGTGACCACCTTGGGAGTCTGAGCAGTTCGGACTAAGGTCACTTCATCTGAAGCTACTTTAATTTTAGCCTTGTCCATAACCACCACAGAGCGAGACCACTGACTGCGTTGCTCTTGAGCAAATGAAAAAGCAGAAAAAACCAATAAAACCACAAGACTGATATTCTTCATAGAACCCTCCAATATAAGTTCCATTTTATCACTGAGACCTGCCCTACTTAAGCACGCCTGCCCTTTTTTCACACCCTGATCAAAATTTAGTCAATTGCAAATGAGTCTGCTAATATTTCTCATATGAACTTTGCCCAACTGACTGGTCGCTCCGAAGAGCATCTGTGTGTTTTTGAAGATGATTTCAAGATTTATAAGCCGATTGAAAAAGACCTTTGCTCTTTTTTAAGCTCAATTCGACAAGCCGGCTTTGATGCTCAACTAGCCAGCAGCTATCGAAGCTTTGATCGCCAACTGCTCATTTGGAATGAAAAAGCAGAAGGAAAAAGGCCACTGTTTGACCCACTAGGTAATGAACTGGACTATAACAAGCTCAGTGAAGAAAAAATTCTACAATCAATGCTTTACTGGTCTGCGATCCCAGGAACATCTAGACATCACTGGGGAACAGATTTTGATCTTTATGATGCTGCTGGCTTTCAAGATCAAAAACTCAAACTCCTTAATTGTGAGTATGAAAATGATGGCCCCTGTGCTGCCATGACTCAATTTATAGCCAAGAATCCTTCGGTTTTTTTTCGCCCTTATCAAGGCTCAAAACTCATTCAAGAAGAAAAATGGCATTACTCCCACCGTCACTTTTCTCTGCAGTTTTTTCAACTCTATGACTATCAAGTGTTTGAAAAAAATATTCAAATGGCGACTCAACTAGCCTTTCGAGACTACCTGCTCTCTAACTGCTTAAAATTTTATCAAGCAATTCAAAATTCAGTCACACTTTGACACCACTTTCAGAGACATTTTGCACCGCTAAAACTCACAATGCAGTAAGTATTATTTGTTTTGCTAATCCTGAGTGCTTTGATAATTTGTCTCTAACGATGAGTCTATAAGTATAAGGAGGATATTATGCTTAAAACCGCCGTCACCCTACTGGTGACCACACTCTTAATCGGTGAGACCTTTGCCCAGCAAAGGCCAACTCCCAATCGAGGGCCTCGCTATAACCCGCCTTCTCAAAGGCCAAGTCAACCGAGTCGACCAAGCACTCCACGAACCACTCCCAGTCGACCGAGTCAGCCCAGTCGACCAAGTACTCCGCCGCGTACGTCGCCGCCACCAAGACAACAACCAAGTACACCTAACCGTGGACCGCGCTATAATCCGCCGACACAACGGCCTAGTACACCTAACCGAGGGCCGCGCACCACTCCACCTCCAAGACAGCAACCAAGTACACCTAACCGTGGACCGCGCTATAATCCGCCCACTAGTCGACCAACACCTCCGGCTAATTACCAACGTAATCGCCGCGTGATCGTGGACAGGTTGCCAACTCACCGTAGAACTTATTACGGAACCCCTCGCTTCCACGCTCCCTATCGCTATCGTCCGGTGACTTTTAGACCGTACCATCACTCACCCTATCGTTACGTCTATCGCCATCACCGCAGCTGGGATAGTTTTAGTTACTACCGCTACATTCGCGGAGCCCATCTGAACTATCTCTACATCAATTGGATTTTCTGGTACACTCCCAGAGCAGCTGGCTACTACGTCATTAATGGCTACCCGTACTTTGTGTACAATAACTATCGCCACCGCTATAGCCATCTTGATCGCTGTAATTACCAATTGGTTGATTCCTACACTCACCGAGTGGTGGAAACTTACTGGAATCAATTCTGTAATATTGGATACGATCGCTGTGCCATCGAAAGAGATCGCAGAAATCAGTGGGCCAATAACCACCGCTTTTTCTGCTCGGAAACTTTCCGTGACCAGAACTATCGTTTCAACCAATTTAACGATCAATATGCTTACCCAGACGGTTATTACGATCATGACGATGATTATCACTACTCACCGGACTATGATCACCGCCGAGGTTATGACGATCTTTACTACTAAAAAAAAGGGCCTAGCATTTAGCTAGGCCTTTTTTTTATAACCACAAGCATCCAACCACTCATCAGTTGGATGCAATAACTTTCTTTTCTCTATATCAAAAAAGCCAACAGTGAAAAGACACTCTGCCGCGATCTCCTTGCTCTGCTTTTCAATCCACTGATTCAAATACATAATTTTACCCTTCAAATCCAGCGCCTGAGAGTAAATAATAATCTTTTCAAAATCCACTAACTCTCTTTTAAATTTTAAATCGGCCTGTAATAAAACAGGTCCTTTCTGTGTTTGCTGAATTTTCTTAAGGCCGTAACCATTTTGAGTGATAAAATCCCATCTGGCCCGCTCCATCATCTGCAAATAATTGGCATTATTGACATGGCCAAAAATATCCAAGTCAGTTGCCACCACTTGATAATGATATTGAAAAACCTGATGATCACTCATAGAATCTCACATCCTTTAGTTCTTCTTGACTCCACTTTTCAGAATAAGCAGCTGATATTCGTGCAAATAAGGCTAAATCCATATCTTGCTCATCCTCAGAAGCTAAAAAGCGAATTCCCCCCTTGGACTTTTCTTTGCCTTTATCCTCAGCAAATAAATCAGCAAAAGGATTTTTCGACTCATCTTTTTTCTCTTTTTTAGCAGCGGCCGCCACTACTCGCTGACCACCGCGGCGCTTTTTCTTTTTAC
>SKGZ01000065.1 GCA_007117175.1 Bacteriovoracales bacterium
AACAGTTTGTGGAGTGGGCTAAAGTTCATGATAATTATTATGGGACATCAAAAAAATCTTTAGCTCAAGCAATTCAAAGAGGGCAAAGCTTATTATTAGATTTAGACACTCAAGGGACAGATCAGCTGCTGATCAGCTTTCCTGATCAAACTCGAGCTATCTTCATTACTCCTCCAAGTATTGATGTCTTACGAGAAAGGTTAATTGCCAGAGCAACAGAAAGTGATGAGGTGATTGAGTTAAGGATTGCTAATGCAGCTGAGCAGATCAAAAGAAAAAATGATTATCACTACCATATTGTCAATGATGAGTTACAACGCTGTTATCAAGAGTTACTTTTGATCATTGATCAAGTTTTGAGTGAGTCACGATGAGTCTATTAGAAAGAATGATTGATTTTTCCCATGAAAAAGATCTTACAGTAGAAGAGCTAATTCAGCGTATCAAAAACTATCACAAGGAAGTGGATGAGCCCTTAATTACAAAAGCATACGAATTTGCGGCTCATGCTCACAGACATCAAAAAAGAAGTTCTGGAGAACCATATATTATTCACCCTTTGAATGTTTCAGCAACCCTAGCCAAATTGAAAATGGATGAAGAAACAATTGTTGCGGGTCTATTGCATGACGTTGTTGAAGACTGTGACATTACTCCTGAAGAAATAGAAAGAGAGTTTTCAAATAGTATTGCTCAAATAGTTGTGGGACTGACTAAAATTTCTAAAATCGAATTTAAGTCTCAACTGGAATCACAGGCTGAAAATTTTCGCAAGATGGTTGTGGCCATGGCTAAAGACCTGCGTGTTATTATCGTGAAGCTCGCAGATCGTATGCATAATATGAGAACTTTGCAGTATGTTTCGATTGCAAAGCAGAAAAAAATTGCTCAAGAAACTCTTGATATTTATGTTCCCTTAGCAAGTCGATTAGGGATTAACTCATTAAAGGGAGAGTTGGAAGATCTATGTTTGCGTTATTTGCATCCAGATTCTTATTATCGCTTAGCTGAAAAAGTGGCGATGAAAAAAGATGATAGAGAAAATTATATAGCGAACACCGTGAGTTTAATAAAAGAAAAGCTTGATGAGTATATGGTAGAGAGCCAAGTTTCAGGAAGACCTAAAAACTTTTACTCAATTTATAAGAAAATGAAAAAAAGAGAAGTAGACTTTGAGCAAATTCAAGACTTGTTAGCTTTTCGAATCATAGTCACTTCCATCACTGATTGTTATAAGTCTCTTGGCATTATTCATTCCTATTTTACTCCCGTGCCTGGCAGATTTAAGGATTATATTGCCATCCCAAAGGTCAATAATTATCAATCACTTCATTCCACCGTCATGGGGCCTAAGGGCGAGAGAATAGAAATCCAGATACGCACTTGGGAAATGCATGAAGTTGCTGAAAAGGGGATTGCAGCCCACTGGAAATACAAGGAGCACGGATCAACTTTAGCTGGGCAAAAAAGACTTGATTGGATTAATGAGTTGGTTGAATTTAATCAAGCCCTAGATAGTAATACAGAGTTTATGGACGTGGTCAAAAATGACCTAGACATGGGAGGAGTTTTTATTTTTACTCCGACTGGTGACGTCAAAGAGCTTCGCTTCGGAGCCACTCCACTTGACTTTGCATATGCAGTTCATACCGAGGTTGGTAATAGATGTGTTGGGGCGAAAGTTAACGGAAAAATTGTGCCATTAAAGTATCGACTTAAATCAGGTGATAGCGTTGAAATTTTAACCAGTAAAAATCAAACACCGACTCGTGATTGGTTAAAGATAGTGAAGACTTCTCGGGCCAGAACTAAAATTCGACAACATCTGTCTAAACTGGAACGTGATGCAGGGATTGATATTGGAAGACAAATGCTTGAGAATGCCCTGAGGGTTCATCAAAAAAATATTAAAACTTTGGAAAAATGTGGTGATCTCAAAATTGCCTTGGATTATTTGAACTTAAAAGAACTGGATGAGTTATTTTTTCAATTATCCGCAGGAAATCTTAATACCAAGAGCGTTTTGTCTTGTATTCCAAGTTTAAAAGACTCTTTAAAAGAGAAAACCCTAGAAGGTGAAAATTTTGAGTTATATTCCGATAAAATCAAAAACCAGGCAAAGGGCATTGCCAGTCGAGACAATGCCGTTATCGTTGAGGGAATTGATGATGTTGAAGTGCGATTGGGAAGATGCTGTAATCCAATTCCCGGAGATAATATTTTTGGATTTATCACTAAGGGAAGGGGAATTACCATTCATAATGCAAACTGCAATAGGATTGCTGAACTTGATCAAAGCCGTAGGGTTTTTGTGGAGTGGAATCCAGCTTACCAACAAAAGCATTCTGTCAGTATTAAAGTGATTACCCATGATAAACCTGGGATTTTATCACACCTATCCAAGCAAATTAACAATATGGGCATTAATATTAAATCAGCTCTGGCCCGTTCAATGCCAGATGCTAAGGGTAATTTTATTTTTGAGGTCGAAGTGAAAGATTATTCCGACTTAATGCGTCTGGTGAGCATGGTAGAATCTAACGAAGAAGTGATTGCAGTCAGTCGTACTTAAAGATTTCTTTTGAGTTGACCGATAAGCCCCTTGAGACTGATAAAACAGAGGGGAGTTCATGAGCGGCGCAAAAATTTTCGATTTAGCAGAAAAAAGAAAAGAAAAAATTGAAATTAAAAAGAGGCAATTTGAACGAGTCCTATTTGATGAACTCATAGGTACTTATACTGAGATTAATGATAATGGTACAATCTATCCTGTTCGTTTAGTGAATGTCTCCCCAACAGGATGTTTGATAGAGATTCCAAAGTCTCACAATCCAGATAAAAAAATAAAAATGGGAAGTGAGTTTGATTTGCGGCTCTATTTTACCAAGAAAAGTTATCTCACAATTAGTGTGCAAATCAAGCATCGAAAGCAAGAGATGAGTGAGCAAAAAAGTGAAGTGATTCACTATGGAGCTGAATTTAATCAAGAGAGTGCGAGCTTTCCAGCAGTACGATCCTTTGTTGACTTTGTTTACAGATTCGCCGAGTATTCTTTAGTAGAGAAGGAAGAGAACAAGGCCTTCTTTTTTTAAATTTAATCAGAGCTTACTATGAAAGTCATAATACTCAGCTTTGTTCTGTGTTTAGCTTCATGTGCTAAAAATCATATCTCTAGGACTCATAGAGATTCTCGTTTTGCTGTCTTTAATGGGACTCATTTTGAAGAGTTCTTTTTGCCAAGTGTTCCCTCTTGGGCAAACTTCTCTGTCGCAGGAAAATGCTTTAGAGATCAAAGTCTATCTTATTTAAAGTTTGATTTATTAGCGCAAAATTATGAATTAAACTATTTTGACCTAGTGAGTTTGCAAACCTTGTATAACAGAGAAGTCGAGCGTTTAAGGCCTGATCATCTTAGAAAAGAGCAGATGAGTGAATATATTTCCCCAAGAGACAAGTCTTATATTTTTCATGAAACATTTGAGAAGGTTAGAGGAGGCTTTAAGCTAGCATTAACTCGCTATCCCCATGTGAATCTCATTTGGGTAGATCCTTTTCTGGATGACATTGCTCATTTGAAAACTCGTCTAGTACAGCTAAAGAATTCTGCCATTATGGATAAAGGTGTTCCCGTACTTTTTTCTCTTTGTAACTCTTCTTTACAAGTTGAGTCTATTTTTAAAAATAATCCAATAGATTCAGAGTTTAATTTGTACTTGGGGGCAGAGCTTTTTCATGTCTATGATGATCAATTAAAGATTCGGCCTCACTTTGGAGTCGATCTCAAAAGTCTTTACCCTGAAAAGAAAATTAATATTATAGTGCCCAAGGGAATGTCTTTACCCTCTGAACTGAGAGGTGAACATAATCTTTTCTTTTATTAAAAAGTTATACTGGAAATATACGCCTGTAGAAATGAACGACCATTAAAGAAGTTTTTTCCAAGGTGACAATCAATTTGTACTTGCTGCTCTTCTTGTTTTCTTAAGATTTCTTCCGGACTAAGGGTATTCCAACGATCAAAATAATTAAAGCTAATTCCTCCGAGATTTCGATTTGTTGCTTGGCCTGGCCGTCCTTGAGTGAGTGTCCATTTCACATGATTTCCCTTAAGAACTTGATAGTTTTGGACTTTCGCGTTGCTGATCCTGAGAATAGGTTTAGGATTTCCTACTCCAAAAGGTTCTAGTTTTTGAAGTTCAATTAATAGCTCTGCATTCAACTCCTCAAAATTAACCTCTAGGTCAAATGAATGATGCTGTTTTCTTAAAATCTCAGGTATTTTTTCTAATTCTGCTTCAAGCTTTTCTTGAAGTAAGTTAAGCTTTTCTTTTTTCATGCTAAAACCTGCAGCTGCTTTATGACCTCCAAACTTGATAAAGAGTTCTTCGCAGCTTGCCAGTAATTGATAAAGATTTAATTCACCTGCAGTGCGAGCAGAGGCTTTAATGATTCCTTTTTCTTCCGAGTCAGTAAGAACAATGGCGGGAACTTTAAAATTTTCCACTAATTTTGAAGCCACAATTCCTATCACCCCTTCGTGCCATTTTGCGGAATAGACAACGTGAAGCAGAGGAGACGGGGATTTCATGTTTTTAAGTATTTGCTCTTTGGCCTCTTTGAATACAGTTGCTTGTAAATTTTTTCTTTCTTGGTTGGTGAGTTGAAGCTTCTGATAAATATGCTTAGATTCATCATCATTTTCACAAGTGAGCAATTTGAGTGCTAATTCTGGATGATCTAGTCTTCCCTTAGAGTTGATAATTGGTCCGATGTGAAAAGAGAGCTTCTCACTAGGTAGGATGTTGAGTTTCTTCTCATCAGCAGTCAGGAAGACATTAAGGCCTGCAAAAGGAGTTTGCGGAAACTGTTTGAGCCCATGTCGAACCAGTTTAAGATTCATTGGATTCAGCCACGCTAAGTCACAAATAGTACCAAGGGCGACAAAAGGCAGTAGCGGATAAAGGCTTGGTACATTGCCACCAAGATCAATGAGTTTTTGACGAACGCAAATGGCCAAAGCAAAGGCAACTCCCACCCCGGCCAGTTTTCTCATACAACTGCTTTCTGGTTCATCCAGGCGATTAGGGTTAATAATAGCATAGGCTGGTGGTAGTCCTTTTTCATGAGCTTGGTGATGATCAGTGATAATGAGATCAAGTTTATTTTTGGCATATTCAGCACTTTCAAAGCTAGTCACTCCACAGTCCACTGTGATCATCAGTTGAGCATGGTTGTCCACCGCCCAATCAATAGAGGATTGGTGTAGCCCGTATCCATCAACAAAACGACTGGGCTGTAAGGTTAAGACTGGATGATTGAGAGTTTTAAAAAAATGATAAAGAAGGGCACAGGATGTTGTTCCGTCTACGTCATAATCACCGTAGATCACTATTCTTTCCTTATTTTCAATGGCCTTGAGGATTCTTTGAACACTTTTATCCATGTCATTTAACTGATTAAAGTCAGGAAGCTTTTTCAGGTCCCAGCTGTAGAAATCATCAGGATGATATCCTCGGCTGCGGATAAGTTGTTCAATTTTGTTGATGATATGATTGGACATCGAGTAGAATTACCTCCCACCTTCGCGAGAGGCGAAAGGTAAAACCCTCTCAGATCCGTGCATGCGAATTTCCCGCACACGGCTCTTCAAGGTTCCTAAGTTAATGACTGTAAGCATA
>SKGZ01000067.1 GCA_007117175.1 Bacteriovoracales bacterium
AAGAATTAATTGATCCTTCTTTTTTTTAAGTTTTAGCCCTTCCAGATCTAGCAAATGGTGAAAAAGCAATGATTTCTCTAGCTTCATTGCAACTTCAGTTGCTTGTGAAAAACTAAGAGTAATTTCATTCAATTCTACTTTCAATTGCCCATAAAAAGACTTTAAGTCTCTGAGCTGAATCAAAGACTCACGAGAGTAATGAGTTAAAACTTCACTTAAAATCAAGTAGAAAATCATAACTACAACTGATTCATTAATAAGAGCAAAATTCTTTTGTCCTGAAAATTGCCAGTCCCAATTAACATTATTTTCCATCAAGCGTGATCGCATCAGACTGATGGACTGAGAAAAAATATGTTCGATGTCAATTGATTGCGGGGTTTCCTTTTGAATTTGCGCTCTAGTAAATCCTAAAAATGTTTTCACCAGGTCACGACATCGAAGAGAACTCGACTTCATTTGCTCAAGTCCGCTCTTAACCTCATCACTCATCTCAGGTGAAAGGGCAAAAAGTAATTCGATCCCCGCTAAAATTCCCGCTATTGGATTATTGAGTTCATGAGCAATTGAGCTTGTCATAATCCCTAGGTCCGTATGCTCAGCAGACTTCAAGTCAGTCTTTGCAGTTCTTAGGCTTAATTGTTCAAAACAATAAATATGGTAGCTCGTTTGAGAGTCGGTATACTTTTGAACTTGAGGATACCAATACTGCCCTTCAGCTTGCAAAGATTGCCCCTCCTCTAGTGCCAAAACATTTTTAGGCAAAACACCTAACTGGATAAAAGCTTTATTTTGCCAAACAAGATCTCCGAAAAGATTAAAAACTACTATTGGGGTCGCCATCTGGTTCAAAAGCCAATCTAACGCAAACTGTTCACCATAAATAGAATGCTTTTGCTTGCGTTGCAACTTCTCGCGATAATACTGAGATCGTAGAAAATAAAAAACTTTTAAGTTCTCAGCTTTAGGTATCTTAACCATAAAGCAATCATCATCTTCTCCTAAGAAATCAAACAAATGCCAATCTTCTGTGGTGACTCTATCTGGATCTAAATAATCAACTCGCATAAATGAGGAAAATCTCTCTTGTAAATCTGATAATTTCGTTTTCTTTCTCTTGCGATTGGCAAGGTATGACTTCAAGTTCAAATAAAATTTTTCACTCCAGCCTTGAGCTTTGAGTGCATCTAAGCTTTTGGCAGAAGCATTTTTAAAAACTTTAAAAATCACCTGAGACTTTTTTAGTTCAATCCATTCAACTAGCTTTGAAAAATAATCCTCATCAAGACTTTGACAGTAAAACGTTCGGCTGGTGACTCTACGACTCTGGTCAATTTTTATTCTATAGAAGGACTGGATTTCAGGTTTAGCAGAAATTAAAAGTCCATCATTTTGTGATGCTACTTCTTTGAAAATAATATTTTGAATTTTTTGCCTTTGACAATAATCTTGAAAAAAGAAAAAACTCTCTTGTTTGCCTACTATGGTGGTTCTAAAGCTCAACATCTATAAAAATTGCTTTTGACTTTCTTGAATAAGAGTCATGCCATCAACCCAGTGACCTTGCACTTTAACTCCCCAGTGCAGGTGAGGTCCGCTGACCCTGCCGGTATCTCCGCTTAAGCCAATAACCTCTTTTTTTTCAACCTGTTGCCCCTCAGTGACATCAATTTGTGAAAGGTGACCATACATAGTGAAGATCCCTATGCCGTGATCAATAATGACAGTTTTGCCGCTATAAAATAGGTCCTGGGCTAAAACCACAATACCTTTATTAGAAGCAGGAATTTCAACTCCAATTGCCGCCCTAAAGTCATTGCCAAGATGCTGGGTCTTCTTCACATTATTAAAAACTCGACGGTTGCCATAAATACTTGTTCGAAATGAATCAATGGGAAGGGCAAACTCACTATCATAGAGTGGGCGTGGTTGAGTAACACTATAAATCTTTTCCAATAAGACCGCCTCGCGATTTGCTCTTTGCTGATCCTCACTAGAGAGTGTGACATGCTTAGAGCTAACCTGAAGGTGTTCTTCTTTGTAGCCATAGGGTTTTATGTTTAAACTGAGTAAATCTTTTTTCTTCCCTGGAATCTTAATCTGGCAATCCATTTGTCCCTTTTCCAAGAAGTAATTTTGGGCTAAATAGGCGAAGTAAATCCCATCACCCTTTTGCCCATAGGGTATTTTTACACCTTGGCAGAAAAGCTCAAATTCTTGATTAAGTGCAACTGTCTTAAACTCAAAATATCGAACATGGCCATTGTGTATGATTGAATCCTTAGGATGCAGCACTTCAATCCTTGGCCTTTCAATCTTTGGTTCTTGTGAAACTTCTCCTGTCTCAACCGCCGGCTTACTCTCACCAGATCGCGCCTCATCTGTTTTTGCTAGAGTCTCAATGCCTAACTGAGAACAAGAAGCTATGAATAGTGAAGCTAAAATAAAACTAAGACGATTTTTCTGCATTCACGATCTCCTGTTGAGAAATAATTTTAATACCGCCATCACAGAAATTCAAAGTGAATTTTTTTTCTTTCCTATTCTTGAATTTTGCCAAATTACCAATAACTGCATTATCAACAGTGACAAAGGAATAGCCTCTTTTGAGGATAGAGTTTGGGCTAAGATCAAAAAGACGATTTTGAATCAACTCTACTGTCTTCCTTTTCTTGAGATGAAGTTTTTCAACCAGCTCCAACATATTTCTTAAGCTAAGATCTATTGCTTGCCTTAGTTGGATCACTTGAATTTTTTCATGGATGAAGCGATGCCAATCAATTCTGTCCAGGCGACGTTGAGCAAGCTTGACTGAACTTTCAAGGTTGCGTATTGCATTGACTGGTGAACACCTTAACAACCTCTCTTTGTATCTAAGAACAGAATGTCCACCGGTAGAACTCAGATAACGCTTTAAAGATTCTAGTCTCTGGAGGATATTCATCTGTTTCTCTGTTAATAGCTCCGCGCATGCACTCGGAGTCTCACATCGTAAATCACTCACATAGTCTAGTAGAGTGTAGTCGACTTCATGTCCCACAGCTGAAATCACTGGTATTTCAAACTCAGCAACTTTAACTAATAGTTCCTCTTGGTTAAAACAATAGAGATCTTCGAAGCTTCCTCCGCCACGAGTAATCACAACTAAATCAAAGTTGCCTTTTTTCTTAATAAGGTCTAATGCATTGATAATGGAACCAGCAGCAGTTTCTCCTTGAACAACAGCAGGCACAATAACTAAATTAACAGAGAAAGCTCTGCGAGAAAAGATGGTCACAAAATCAGCAGCAGCTGCTGATCGTGGGGAGGTTATCACCGCAACTTTTCGTGGAAAATCAGGGATGCTTTTCTTTTTCTCCAGGTCAAATACCCCCTGAGCTTGAAGCTTTTTTTTAAGCTCTTCTATTTTCTTTTTAAGAAGCCCTTGACGATCACTGGACTCAATTGTTGAGACAATTAACTGGCAATTACCTCTTTTAGTGTAAAGGCTCATTCGCCCACTTGCAAGGACTTGCTGTCCATCCGAAAGCTGATTTTTTAACCTAGTCGCAGCACCTCGAAACAAGGCACATGAAAGGACTGAGCTTTGGTCGACAAGATTGAAATAAAAATGTCCTGCGGGAGAGCGAGATAAATTAGTAATTTCTCCGCTGACTGAAACTTGTTCAAATCCATCTTCTACCTTCCTTCTTAGCAGGTCTAAAATCTCAGAAACAGTGAAGTATTTTTTTAGCTTATTCACCTTTTAATATCTTTGAATACTGTTTTGACTTCAGCAAAGCTATAGCAGATTGCAGCGCCTCATCCTCCTGCATGTTTTGAACAGTCAAATCTTTCGAATGAACCTGAATTTTCTTGACATCAATCTTTTGAACTTTCACTCCTAACTCTGAAAACTTGACACCCATCTCTTCTTTCGATTGATCTTGCTCTAATGCTGCACTCAAGTGATTCTGCAAGTCCTTTTCTCTCACAACCTGATTCTTTGCTTCTTCCGCTAAGATCACATCTGGGGCAATGCCAATGGCCTGAATTTTTCTTTTAAGAGGCGTTAGGTACTGCGAGATTGTAAGTTTAATAGCATTTTGATCATCAAGCTGTATCACACTTTGAACCGAACCTTTACCAAAAGTTGTCTGACCTAAAATAAGTCCTCTCTTATAATCCTGGATAGCTCCGGCAACTATTTCTGAAGCCGAAGCTGATGTTGAATCAACAAGAATAACAAGCGGAGTTGTTAAGTCCTTTGGAATCGTTTTTTTAACATACCTAATATCTTTATCCTGAGGACTCCTCGATTCAGTGGAAACCACAACACCTGACTCTAAAAAAACAGAAGAGACATTCACGGCCTGCTCAAGCAATCCTCCGGGATTGCCTCTTAAATCTAAAATGAGTCCTTTCTTCTTATTATGATCTTGAACTTTTTCCAGAGCAGATAATAACTTCTCGGTCGATTGCTCTTGAAATTGCTTTAATTGCAAATAAAGAACATCATCAATCAAAGCATACTTAACGGGATTAATCTGAATCATTTCACGAATCATTTTAACTCTTTTAATTTTTTCACCTTGTTTTGATTTCAAGCCTAATTGCAGTTTTTCGCCAACATTACCCTTCATTGCTTCGACTGCATCAAACAACCTCATCCCTATAGCGCTTTGTCCATTGATTTCAACTATTTTATCGCCAACTTCAATGCCCGCACGCCCCGCTGGAGTTCCTTGTAAAACAGCAGTAATAATAATCACGCCACTTCGGGCAGAAACCTCGATCCCAACACCACCAAATTCCCCCTTCGTCTCTTCGCTCATTTTCTCCAACAAATCTTTATCCAAAAAGCTTGAGTGAGGATCAAGTGTTTCTAGCATCCCTTGTATCGCCCCTTTCATAAGGATTGAATGATCTACTTTTTGATAATATTGCTCTTCAATTAAAGTTAAGACTTTATTAAATCTCTCAAAATCCTCCAATTTGTTTTTTAACAACTCATCTGATAACGCAAGATCAATAACTAAAAGACTTAGCAATAAATAAAAAACCTTACTCATGAACACCTTTATTTCTTTACAGTATCTTTAAAAAATTCTTTATGTTTTTTACTCTTTCATTTTCTCTTAATTCGAAGTGAAGATTGTTTTTATTTTTACCCTCTGGGAACTCAGCAATAAGCTCGCCTCTCCTTACACTTTGCCCTTTCTTAGCTTTAATTTGAAAATCACCAAGTAATACTGACTTCATATTTTTGCCATGATCAATCATAATAATGTTTCCAAAAGAGGCAAGATCTCCTATATAGACGACATTGCCGTCTTTAACTGCACTGACGTTTTGAGGACCATGAAAAAAATACTTAATAGTATTATCTGCTAAACGATAACTCTCAAAGTCTTTAAGCGGATGTGAAAAAAAATGATCATCCTCCCCTCTTAAACTTTTCTGCATCTCCATTTCAAGCTTTTTTTTCAACTCTCTCTTCTGTGCGATTTGAATTTTTTTCAGATTTTGGTGGTATCGGCTAGAAACCTCCGTTTTCTTTTTTTCAAGTCCCGCAAGTAAATCATAGACGATCTGCTGATTCTCTCTTTTCTCAACCACTTCAGCCTCAAGAGATGCAAGTTGTGATGCTACTAATTTATTTCTTTGAAAAAGATTTTCTAAGGACTTAACTTCCT
>SKGZ01000008.1 GCA_007117175.1 Bacteriovoracales bacterium
ATTGTTACATAAAAAACTTCCGGAGTTTAGCAGGGGTTTAACAGCATCCATTGGCCAGGTACATTTTGATCGGAATATAGCTCCTTAATAGTTCACACCTTTAGGTGTAAAATTGTGAGTTGATAATAATTAAGAATACTTATCCATTTTGAGCTGATTCATGACTTAGTGACAGTTGGTGAATAACTAGTCAAATTGCTTTGGCCAAATTTCAATCAATGTAAAAAAAAATGAGCTGCTTTTTCCATTTAAGAATATCGTCTCTAGTTAAAAGCTCAGCAAATTGGCAATGTCATTTGAGTATGAAATTTTGGTATTCTCAATTTGTACAAAAAACAATATTTTAATATTTTTGCAAAATAGTACAAAATGTTAAAAAATGTGCTATAATAAAAAAATGGAAAAGCTAGAGCATGTCACAAAAAAACTACCTAATAGGCAAATCTTCACGTCGAAAGACGCGAGTAGAGCCGGTGTATCTCGTTATTATCTTTCCAAACTTATTGCGGCTGAGAAGATTATCGAGCTTCAGAAAGGGGTATTTCAAAACAATAGCTGTAGGCCAGATGAAGAAGATTTACAAGAGACAACATTTAGGGCCGCTACTGCCCGTTTGAAAGAAAGGGGAGTTATTTGTTTACTGTCAGCTCTTTCTTATTATGACATCACTGAGCTTATACCCTCTAATATTTGGCTCTGGGTTCCCTATCCTTACAGGGTTTCATCGCTAAAAACCATAAGAGTTAAAGATCCTGATTTTTCAGTGGGAGTAGAGCAGCATGATGGGTTTTCAATTACTACGATTGAACGTACAATTATTGAGTGTTTTTTGTATCCCAAATATGTTCCTGTATCTGAGTCCTTTGCATGTTTAAAATCAGCGCTGAAAGATAAAAAGACAACTATGAAAAAACTGTTAGCAACGGCTGAACAAATGAGAGTGACTAGAAAAATTTATCCGTTTATCGAAATAGCGTTATCACAATTATGAAGAAAAATATTTCTGAACAATCATTAAAAGATAAAATAAAGTTGCTTGCCAAAAAGCAAAAAATTAACACTGCAAAATTACAAACAATTGTTGTTCTTGAAAGAGTTGTCGCTCGCCTTTTAACTAGAGACTTTATTCGGGAACATATGATTTTTAGTGGTGGTTTCGTGATGATTAAATCTTACGATTCTGAAAGATTCACAAAGGACTTGGATGCAATAATTAGAAATATTCCAGTTAGAAAATTCTTTGAGGAGCTAAAAACTGCTCTGGCGACCGATCTTGGAGATGGGTTCCATTTTTGGAACATTGAAGAAGAAAGTCTTGACATCAAGAGTGTATATGCTGGGATTAGATATAAGTTTCACTATAAATTAGGTGAACCATAGGATCCGGAGGCTGACTTTAGACATTATTCCAAACTTCATTTTGATGTTTCGATTGATACAGAAAAATTGATATTACCTATAGAGTCGCAATTAACTCCATCTATGTCTGAGCACGAACCATTTTCATGGAGTATATACCCTCCCGAATATATAATTGCCGATAAACTTCATGCAACATTTTCTCGTAAAGGTCAAAGGACAAGGGCTAAAGATATTTACGATTTATCGCTTCTTCTGCCAGATATTGAAGATGTTTCAGAACTGATGAAAGCTGTTGATTTTATTTTTACAATTTTTAAAACGGAAGTTCCAAAGTCATTTCACGCAGAATTATCTTCTTATCCAACAATGGCGCTTGAAAATGTTTGGTTAACGGCTGTTGATTTTCGCCGTCCAGTGAGCTTTAAAGATTCATGGGAGACAGTACTTGAAAATCTAAAGCGTATTGACAGGGTAAGAGAAGATAATGGTAAATAACGGTCTTCTGTTACCCCCTGCGGAACTCCGAAATTGGTTAAGAAAATAATTTTTGAGAACTCAACCAGCCTGATAGTAAAGCGAGATCAATAGCTCCTCAGTTTCCGCATCAAAAAAACTGCCGTGCTCGGCTCTTAATTGCTGCAGTAAATTTTGGTACTGGGGAGAGTGGCGGTGTAAGCGCTTGATCTTTTTTTGAATCTTCACTTGCTCCACTTGTTCAGCTTGGTTTTGCAGTTGATCCACTAATTGTGGGTGGTGAATAAATTTTAAGAATTTAATCACTCCGATCTCGCGATAGTTTTGCTGAATCTTTTGAATCAAGGCATCTTGCATGAGGCCTAGCTCTTGGGCGTAGACGGGATGTTTCACAGCAATGACCAGTGCTCCTCTTTGCAATTTCAGTGGCAGGCAGTACTTGGCCAAGTGAGCGCCAATGACTTGTGGCCAGCGATCAATCATTTGGGCAAAGAGCACTCCCGAGCTAAATTGCTGTTGCTTAGTACTGGTTTGAAAGCGGGGAGCTTCGATATAATCAGCTATATTTTTGAACATCTTAAGTTTTATTTTACTGATTTTTAGAGATATTGTAAGCTAAAGAGAGGTTTAGTTTATGTCGCATCGCATTGCTTTTTTCCTTTTAGCAATCTCGCTTTTTGATGGGTGTGCAGGCTATACCTTGCGCTCTAGAGACAATCCTTTTGCTCAGTATGGCATTAGCAAGATTGCCATCCCCCAGTTCTATAATCAAAGTAATTTAAATGGAGTGGCCCGTCATTTCACTCGAGAATTTACACTCTTATTGCAAAGCTTTAATGGACTGGAAGTGGTGACTGGGGATGATCCCACTGCTGATGCCCACTTGATTGGGATATTAAAATCACCACAGTATTTACATCAAACCATGAGTCGAAATCACGAGACAACAGCTTCCACTTATAATCCGGCATTGACTCAGGAGCGACAAGACATTCTCATTCCCACCAGTAATCGCATTGATTTAAGATTAAGTTTAATCTTGATTCGCAATCCAGAAAAAGAAGATATTGAATTATTGCAATCATCCATTGGTGAGCAAATCACTAAAGGTAAGAAAATTATCTTCCAAGAGCAATTTTCTGCCGGGGGCTCTATTAATTTAGAGATTTATCGTGGGGATAATTCTATTGTCAACTCCGCTCAAAACAGAGGAATCTTAGAGAAAACAATGATTCAGAGAGCGCAGACCACTGCCATTGCTTTTAAGAATAGAGTTCTCTATGTCTTCTAAAAAAGTGTCCTATTTCGATTTGGGTAGTGCCATGGATCTTTTGCAGGTGGCTCCTCAGCATTTTCTTTTATTTGCAGATGACTTTTTGCGAGATCGTTTCTTTCTCAATCTTAAAAAAATTCTGAAAGAAAAAGAGCAGATGGTGAGCACATTATACTCGTGGGAGATTAGCGAGGAGTTGCTTGATGCCAAGCTCAATACTCTTTCATTCTTGAGTGATCAAGAGGTTTTACTTTTCCCTGATTTTCACCAGTGGAATAAGGCCCATATGGATTTTTTAATTCAGCAGTTGCAGCAAGGGGTGAGTGCTCAGTTCTTTGTGGGGTATAAAAATGCCAGAACCATTAATGCCGCTTTGAAAAAAAAGATTTCTCACCTGGAGGTGAGTGCATATCGCAGTTGGCAAGCTGCCGATTACTTTCAGGCCTTTATCTGTGAATTAGCAGGGGAAAAAAGGCCAGTTCCTACTGAATTAATGAGGGCATTTAAAGAGTTTGAACTGAGTTTAAGCGAGATTTATTCACTGGCCCAAGATTGTGTCAATGATGCACTCAAAACAGATGAGGCTCTTGATTATATCAGCAGTCATTTTTCTTTGTTGGATCTTTATCTTCAAGCTAAACCCCAGCCTTTTTGGAAGAAGTTAAATTTAGAGTCACAAAAAGCAGGTGCTAGTTCTCTTATTGCTCGATTGAATTTTATCAAGTCTTGCATCATTAAGGCGGTGAGCATTAAAGAGGACCCAGCTCATTTTCAAGCTAAGAATCAGTATGATCGCAATTTAAAGTCACTCAGCCAAAGACCTCTTGCTGCGCTATTGTCAGATCTTAAAAAGATGTCCGTGCTGGAAATGCAGGCCAAGCGCAAGGACTTGGCCCTCTATCGTGATTTGGCCAGTTATTCACTGTGAGGACTGTGCCATTTTAAAACCTTGACTTTTAATTTGGCACAGTGTATGCTAAGTCCATGATAATACGGGACTTTTCATCTGCCCTTACTCAACTCTATCAAGGCTTTAGCGCCCTTTTGCTAACTGGTGCCAGACAGACAGGCAAGACCACTTTGCTCAAGCATTTGTTTGGCAAGACTCACCAGTATGTTCTTTTAGAGAATCCAGATACCCGCGCATTAGCAATTAATGATCCGAGGGCATTCTTGAAAAAATATGCCACTCGACCTGTTATTATTGAGGAGTTTCAATACGCGCCAGAATTATTAAATTATTTGCAGGGTTATATTGATGAGAACAGAGAGCAAAAAGGTTTCTTTATTTTAACAGGGTCACAGAACTTTTCAATGATGAAACAAGTTTCTCAATCTCTAGCGGGCCGTATTGGTATTGCCTCACTCTATGGATTATCGGCAGCTGAAATATTACAGAGCGGAAATCTGAAGCAGCAATGGAAAAATTTAGCAAGTCGAGAGGCCATTGCTCATCTGATTTTTCGAGGCAGTTATCCCGAATTATGGAATCAGCAACTAAAAGAATCAGATCCATTTATCAATTTATGGATGTCCAGTTACGTGCAGACTTTTTTAGAAAGAGATCTTAGACAATTAGCTCAAGTGGGAGATCTTAATACCTTTGAAAAATTTTTACGGCTCAGTGCTCTTAGAACAGCTCAAGTGTTGAACGTGAGTGAATTAGCAAGTGATATTGGAGTTTCACCTACAACCTGCCAGCATTGGCTTTCATTACTGGAAAGAGCGATGATTATTCGCTTTGTTGAACCAATGATGGTTAATATTTCTTCTAGAATTAAAAAAGCTAAGAAACTTTATTTTCTTGATACAGGACTTGCATCTTATTTAATGGGCTTTAGAGATGAACAGGCCATTTTACAGTCACCACAGTTTGGTCAACTTTTTGAAACTCTAGTCTATTCTAATTTTATTAAACAATACTCTGCCCAAGGATTAGTTCCGAGTCATTATTATTTGCAAACTCGATCAAAAATTGGGGTGGATCTCATTATTGAGCAGAATCAACAAATCAAACTTTGTGAAATTAAATGTCGTGAAACTTTTAGAAATGATTTGTGTAAGCAATTAGTGGCAACTTCTAAAGAGCTAGAAAGCAAGTACCGAATTACCTCATGTGATCTATTGATGCTCGCTCAACCTGAAGACCAAGCCCTCACCACGATTAGTGGCTGTCCTATTCAAATTAGAAACTGGGCACACGTTTAAGTGAGATTGATTCACTGGCCGAAGATGATTTTTTTGTGTAAATTTTTCACATTGACATATTCTTTGTAGTATATATACTATAGGGTGTGTGGACTGTTTATGAAGAAAAAAGTGTTGCGAAAGTTATTAGAAAATTACCCCATGAGGTATTAAGAAGGTATGAAGCTTGGAAGAGGATTGTAGAATTAGAGGGACCAATGGGATTAAGGCTGATAAAAGGTTTCCATGACGAATCTTTGAAAGGGAAGTGGAGAGGGTATCGATCATCGCGGCTAGGGATTCAGTGGAGGGTTATTTATAAGCAAGCAAATAATATTTTAGAAGTTTATGTTTTTGAAATTACTCCACATA
>SKGZ01000018.1 GCA_007117175.1 Bacteriovoracales bacterium
CGGCCTTAAGCTTAAAGGTGAGAGTCGAGAGACCCCGGGGCAATCGTGTTCACTGGAAGAAGCGTATAATAACGGGCACTATGTTTAATCGAAAGCCAGAAGGACATAGTGGAATCGCTCCGAAGGCAGAGATAAGCACTGTCACTATAGCAACACACGAAAGTTAGTAAATCCCTTTGAAAAAAATCGGTAGTAGTAGTGTGTTTTTTTCTTTTTGGTAAATTACAAGAGATAGAGTGGCTCTTCATGCTTGTACTTAAGGGGTTGAGTGCGGTGCGTTCCACCATGAAGTGTGTAGAGTCAATAGTTAGAATTTAAAATGGCGGGAGAGACGGGACTCGAACCCGCGGCCTTCTGCGTGACAGGCAGACGTTATAACCAACTTAACTACTCCCCCGAGGAAGTTATTTTGTTGATTATCCAAAAAATAGCCCATGTGGTCAAGCAAATTATCAGCAATTTCTTAACCTTGTGAGGATTCAATGCTAAAGTGAGAACCATGGAACAGGGACTGCCTATTATTGAGGCGTTACATGGCTTTTTGTTGTTATCAGCACCTTATTTGGTGTTGGGATTTACTGTGTCTGCCTTAGTGCATTGTTTTTTGCCCATGAGTTTGGTCAAGAGGTTAATGGGGCGCAATCGCTTAGGTGATGTCACCTGGGCCTCTATTGTGGGTGTGCCCTTGCCCTTGTGTTCTTGCTCAGTGATCCCCACCGCCGTGACCTTAAAAAAGGCCGGAGCCTCTAACGGGGGAGTGGCCTCTTTTCTTATTTCTACTCCTGAGACCGGGGTGGATTCCATCTCCTTAACCTATGCCCTCATTGATTTGCCGATGACTATCATTCGTCCCATTGCCGCTTTTTGCTCTGCTTGGGTGGGGGGAGCCTTGAACTTCTTTTTTAATGCCGATGGCGGCGAGCCGGTGAAAGATGAGAGTAGCTGTTGTCACAGTAAAAAAAGTCATGAATCTGCAGTGACATTAAGTTTAGGACAGCGATTAAAGCAGTCTTTTCGCTACTCCTTTTTCGATCTGCTAGATGATATGGCAGGGGCTCTTAGCTTGGGATTAATTCTAGGGGCGATGATTTTCTACTTTGTGCCCGGTGATTTTTTTCATCATTTAGACGGGGCGATGCTGAAATTTGCCATGTTCTTTGTGGGCATACCTCTTTATATTTGTGCATCGGCAACCACTCCCATAGCCGCTTCTTTAATTTTAAAAGGAATGTCTCCTGGCACGGCCTTGGTTTTGTTAATGGTGGGACCGGCTACCAATATTTCTAACTTAATTATTATTCGCCAATACCTAGGCACCAAGGGGGTGCTGTTAAATCTTTTAGCAGTGGTGATGGTGGCCTTGGCCTTTTCTTTTGGGATGGACTGGCTTTATTTTCATTATTTTAATGAAGTCAGTGCAGTCAAACTGGGGCATCAGCACGGGGCTGAGCACCATGCTTGGTGGGAATACCTCTCTGCTTGGTTGATGGTGGTTTTGATACTTTTAAGCTTGTTAAGAACTAAAGTCATCCCTAGAATAAAGAAAAAGTAGTCGAGGTTGCAATATGAAATACTTAATTTTTCTTTTTTTACTCTCTTGTCAGCCTAATGAAGCTACCCAGGAATCCACGGTGGTGGAAGTGGATGGGCAAGTCATCGATTTGGATTTAGAAGATGATGAGGACTGCGATGAAAAAGCAGAAAAGAAAATCCAAAAAATAATGGAAGATCCTTCTTTAGATGCCGATGAGGGTTGCACTCTAGAGTGAAAAAAATCCTAATTATTCAAACCGCCTTTATCGGAGATGTTATTTTGGCCACATCTTTTTTGGCCCAAGTGGCCAAGCACTATCCTGCGGCCCAAATTACTTTGCTGGTGCGCAAGGGAAATGAGTCACTTTTGCAAGACAATCCCCATTTGCACAAGCTTTATGTCTGGAACAAGCAACGCAAATGGAGTTCATTCTTGCAGATTTTAAGAGAAATTCGCAAGGAAAAATTCGATCTTCTTTTTAATTTACAAAGATTTTTCACCACCACTGTTTTGAGTCTTTTGAGTAGGGCCCAAATTAAAGTGGGTTTTAGCAGTCATTGGCTTAGCTTTTTTTATGATCATCCCATTGAGCATCGAATGGATGCTCTGCATGAAGTGCAAAGAAATTATCAATTGCTCATGCCTGTCATTGATCAATTGACAATGAAAAGAGCGCAAGAGCTTAGACCTGAGCTTTATTTAAATTCAGTGACTTTACCCTTTGAACCAGAAAAGAATTATTTGGTTTTGGCTCCTTTTTCTGTCTGGGCCACTAAGGCCTGGCCGGAGCAGTATTGGCGTGAATTGATTGAAAAAGTTCAATGGCCAGTGATTTTAATTGGATCTGCTCAAGATGCGGCAAAGGCCGAACAGTCTTTTGTGAAAAGAGTCAATGGTAAGCAGGTTGATAATTATTGTGGCAAGCTTAATCTTTTACAATCTGCTCTTTTAATGAAGGGGGCACAATTGGTGATTGCCAATGACAGTGCCCCCTTGCATTTAGCCTCTGCAGTCAATGCCCCCACTCTGGCCATCTTTTGTTCCACTTCTGCCAAGTTTGGTTTTACCCCGCTAGCCAGTGTCAGCAAGGTTTTACAGGTGAGCCATTTACCCTGTCACCCTTGTGGTTTACACGGTCAAAAGGCTTGTCCTTTGGTGCATTTTCGCTGTGGGTATGATTTAAAGCCAGAGCTGGTTTTGCATGAAATTAAACAATTGATCAAAGTTTAAACACTCCTTTTATTCTATCTCCTTAGAATCAGGTTCATTTTCTTGGCATAAAACTTGAACACTCTTAAGAATAAAAAAGGAGTGTGAAAATGAAAACACCAAAAATTTTGTTAGCTTTCTTATTAACCTTAGGATTTTACAGTTGCGGTAAAAGTGGCGGGGATGCTCCAACTCACCAGACTGTGCAACAGGCTGATCCAGTGGTGATTAAGGAAAACATTAGTTCTTATCGTGATCTCATTAGGCAAATCGAAAAACTACCCAGCCACCATAAAACCAGTAGTGATAGTGAAATGGTGGTCTTAACACCTGAAAGCAAAGAGGTTAAACTTTTTGGTATAAGATTATTAAACATTGATCTTTCTGGAACTTTTTTTGGAGAGACGGATGTTTATCACGTGACCAGTCGCAATAAGGATAGAGTGAAGTTATCAGTTCAGGGTGGTGGTAGCAAAGATTTCACCACCAAAAAGTTAGTCGATAGAATTAAGTCACTTGAAAAGACGAGTGAGAGTACACGTTTTAAATTTGATAGAGCTCAAGTTTCTCCCGTGAGCTTCTGCCATGGTAGTAAACTTAGAAGAGGATATAAAATTGATTATTACTTTAATGAAGAGATTGCGGGCTTTATCAATCGAACATCAGTGCGATCTTCTATGATTTTGAGCTTAGATCTACCACTATTTGCCAATCCATTGCTGGCAAGTGATACCAGCCAAATTGTGAGTGAGGTTAACTCTCAAAGATTAAGCGCTGCCTTTAATAATGGACAGTGTTATTAATAAAAGAAAAAGCAAAATAAAAAAAGGCCTTCATTGGAAGGCCTTTTTTTATGAATTTTTTAGTAGCAATAACATCCCCATCCATCACAATAATAACCCCAGTAACAATAACTATAGCCGTAACCATAGTAATAATAACCACTACTGACAGTCACATTACCATTGAATGCAGCGATGACCAAAGCAGTCACTAATAGAATGGAAAGTCCAATGGCAATAACCTCACCAGTAGACCCATAGTAATTAGCTCCTTTGCTATAAGAGTGTTGGAAAGAGTCAAAAAGAAATTTTTGAGCTTGAGCAGCATCCATATCGCTAAGGTTGACCAACTCCAGTGTGCGCTTCATATCAGCAGCTAATTGTTGATCTGGAATTTGAGTGGTGGCATAGGCAATCATTTGCTCAGTGCTTAGACCTTGAGCCTTGAGCTCTTCAATTTTTTTCATGAATTGATTCATTTGCTTTTGATGAAAGTCTTGGTCTTCTCCATCCCACTCTACGTCAAGGGAATAGCGTAAGTCATCAAAGGCTGATTTAAGTAGATCTTCCATTGCTGCATGAGCATGAAGATGAAAAAAGCTAAAGCAAAGCACTAGTGCTGTGATTTTTCGAATCATAGTTTCCTCCTATTTGTTGAAGAAATTATGATAAACAAAAAGCGCTGTCATGTGACAGCGCATTATAAGAGATTATTGAATTTGAGACAAACCTTTACCAGCAGACACTGTAGCAATCGGTGTAGAGGTATCTGCCCCACCAATCGTAATAGTCATCACAAACAGTATAGTAGTTGCAAGAACTTACGTAGACGTTACCACCTGAAACAGCCACTGCTACAATGGCAATGGTAATTAATAAGATTGAACCAATCATAATTCCAGTGCTTCCAGAGTAGTTAGCCCCAGAGCTATAGGAATCAACCATGGCGTTGAGGGCGTATTGACGTGCCTCAGCAGGATCCATTAGGTTGAGATCGATCATATTAAGAGTTTTTTCCAAGTCATTGGCCATCTTTTCATCTGGAATTTGCTGCGTGACAAATTTGATGAGTTCTTTGTTGTCTAGACCTTGTTTTTGCAGTTCGCCAAGTTTTTTGGAAAAAGCTTTCATCTGCTCTTGGTAGAACTCCGAATCTTTTTGATCCCACTCAACTGTGAGTGAATAATGCAATTCATCGAATGCTGACTTTAAAACATCGTGAGTTGCTTCTTTAGCATGAAGAGAGAAGAAAGATAAACTGATTAAAAGTGCAATTGTTTTTCTTAACACGTGAAACCTCCTTAGGTGTTGTGTCCTAAGTAAAGATTTAATGGAGTGAATCAGTGCTGTAAATTTTTTTTGAAAAAATTATTTTTTGGTAGCAATTAGAAACCAATTGAGATGTTAGATTCCTCTCAAATGTAAGAATTGAAAAATCTCAATTCGTTGAGTGAGCGGTGATGGACAGACTTGTCGGCAGGTTTGATTAATAGCGCGAATAAGGTCTTCTCTGATATTAGAACTATTGCCTAGCATAGGACTCATTTGATAGATAAATTGCAGAGCAAGTTCTTCTCCCAGAACATCCCTAATACCCCAAAGTAGACCCAAGACAAAATCAGAATTAGCGTAGTTTCTCCTCTCAAAAAGAAGATTATACTGCTTTTTGTTTCGGGCCCTTTTTCCATTAAAAGTATTATAGCGCCTGATATTGGTAGCAATGCGATCACTCTTAGCAATTTGTGTGGCAAAGTAATCGGCCATGCCTTCAATCACAGCATTTTCATGGGTCAAAGGCATCCAATCAGAGAGGGCCAAATGAGTGAATTCATGATAGATCACTTCCGGCACAAGGGCGGTGTCTAAATGATACCATTTACGACTTAAGGCCTTGGTCAGAGGGTCTCTAAATTGATAGATCAATTCGAGGATAAGGCTTGTTCCTGCAGTATTAAAGCTTGATTGCAGGTTCAATTGGCTTCCTGTTAGCAAGCTTGCTAGAAAACGCTGAAAACTCATCATGTGAATTTGGCTACGAAATTCTCTAAAGATGCGATCAAAACCTGCCATGGAGGCATCAGTACCCAGTTCATCAATGTGAATGGGTTTTGCCGGGCGAAACCAAATTTCA
>SKGZ01000160.1 GCA_007117175.1 Bacteriovoracales bacterium
ATGAGTAATAGACCTTGGCATACTTTCGCCAGTTTTTTTTCTAGATGGTTTTGCTAATATAAGAGAGTCAAAATTTTCATCTATCCCTAAAAGCATACCTCTCAACTCGAGATAACTAGTTAACGAGTTTCCGAGCTCCCTGCTAATCACAATTACTCGGGAGTTCTTTTCTTCGATAGTGATGTTCCAATGGCCAGATCGTATATCATAGTCTATATCGTTCAATTTTAAGTTCGATATCTCGGTTGGTTTCAGACAGTTCTCAATAAGAAGACCCAAAACAAGACACTTCCTTCTAAAAAGAAACTTGTTCACCCCCGCCTCTTCTTCGTTACCAATCTTACTGTATAGTAATTTCAGATGTTCTCGCAAGGAATGATCAACTTCCAATGGTTCATACTTTGAGAGTAACACCTTCAAGTTAGTTGTAAGAGTAAAATTTATCAGTTTGTCACTCATGCCTCATTTTAATATTTACATAGGATATAACCATTCTATTTTGCCTATAAAAACCGGTTAATTCCTGCTAGTTATTTTTGTATGCATTGATAATAAAAGTTATGAAATTATTAAATGTGAAGGAACTTGCAAAAGTTTTAAATGTATCACCTGGAACAATATATTACTGGATATCCCGAGACGAAATTCCATATATAGAATTTGGTCGTCACAAAAGATTCTCACTTGAAGTCATTCTAAACCACTTCGCATCAGAGACTGAAAAAAAGACTTTGAGAAAAATTAATGTTGAACTATACATGCCTGACGAGAGTTCTTTTACAACTGAATATAGGCAAGAGCAAGCAGACGAGAGTGGAGCCAAAACTTCTTCCAACAAGGAGGATAGTTATGGCAATAACTAAACGTAGATCAAAAAAAGGTATTCGCTATCAAGTCAAACTTAGGGGAGACGACGGCAAGTGGGTATCAGAAACTTTTGGCACCTTAAAAGAGGCCAAACTTTACGAAAACAATCAGATTTCAAAAAAACTAAAAGGCCAAACCTTAAATGGTGATGCCCATAAAGTTTCTTTGAATGACTTCTTCACAATGTGGATGGCTAGTTCATGCCAGGCATCTTTTGGTTGGAAGAAAAAGCAAAAACAAATGTTTCGAGATTATATTGCTCCCGAAATTGGCTCTTTAAAAATAACAAGAGTAAAGGCAGCACACATCTCAAAGATTCTTCAAAATATGCAGGAGCTTGGAAGGGGGGAGCAAACAAGAAGACATGTTTACAATCTTCTTCATAAAATTTTCGACGATTGCATCCAGGATTATGAATACATTTCATATAATCCTGTTAAAAGAAAATTGATCCCAAAGTTACACAAAAAAGAGCAAGAGCATCTCGATTATGAAGAAGTTGTCTTTTTCTTAAAATATGTTAGAAGTCTTGATTTCGGTTTAGCAATTTGGATTCAACTCCTTGCAGGCTTGAGGGCTTGTGAAATCTGCTACCTTCGCTGGTCAAAGCATATTGATTTCAAGAACTCTGAAATCAAAATTAGGGGAACTTACAGGAGAAGCGAAAAGAGGTTTGTTAACTTTCCGAAGGGAAAAGATTGGCACTCCGTCAAAATTCCTCATGAACTTCTTTTATTTTTAAAAGAAGCGAAATTGAGGTCAAAAAGTGATTGGGTAGTAACCTCTCTCACTAATACTCAAAACCCAATGAGCTACAACTCTTACTTAAAAGTTCTTAAGAGGCACACTAAAAATGCTGAAATTAATCCAAACATTGCCACCCACAATCTGAGACACTCAACTCATTCAATCTATATGAGTAATGGTGCCACCGAGGAAGACATGCAGTTAATCTTAGGACATAAATGCGTAACTACGACTCGTCGCTATATCCACGGAAGACACCGAGCAAAAAAGAGGGTCGAAGAAATCACAGAGTCTGTTGAAATTTTCAGTAGTCGGTCGTGAAAAATGGGAACATTCGAGGATATTTTGAACAGCATTGGTTGCTATGTTCCCAATTTGTTCCCAAAAAATGTATTCAGATGATTTTTAAAAGAGTCCTAACGCAAAGAAATGGCGGAGAACATGGGATTCGAACCCACGATACCTTTCGGTATACACGCTTTCCAAGCGTGCGCCTTCAACCACTCGGCCAATTCTCCGCTAATGAAATTAAACAGTTATCATGTATATGATAGTATTGTCCATAAATTTAGCATAGAGACTCGAATTTTTGGTGAGAACTAAGTTAGAATGTGAAAGTGAAAATAATTTTATCGCTATTCCTATTGATCGTTTCTTGTTCAAAGTACTCAGAAGTGAGTAAAGATAGTGTTGGAAACTTTATCGTTAAGCAAAATGACATGAGTTTATCATCCGCTCAAGTCATTCCATGGCTAGGTCTTAAGAACCACCAGGTGCCTGTGAGTCGTGGCCTTAAGTTAACTGTGAGTTTACCTCAACTCAAAGACAGTGATTTGGCCGAGATGGCTCAATCCAAAGGTGCTGATCATTGGTTGATCCGGGTGCGCAGGAACCGCTCCTCTAGTAAGGAAGATTTGGGTGCAGTCAGTATTCCTCTTTTTCATAGGCCAGTGAACTTTAAAAAACCCCTAGGAAAGCCAAGGCAGGTAGAGATTGACATTGTTTATATGGCAGCCTACGCAAGGGCCCGTTTCACTGCTAAGGTTTGTCCTTTAGGTGGACATAACTTGCAAATTGCCAAGTTGCAAAAAGAAAGCATGACTCCGCTAACTCAAACTTTTTCGGTGAGTAAGCTCAGTCAAGTCAGTTACCATAAGAAGGTGGAGCCAATAAGTTTTACCAGCCATAAGCTCAATGGTGGTTATCAATTGCTAGGAGATTATTTTGTCGACTTGGCCTTTTATGATGGGGCTAAGAAGAAGGTCTTGAGTAATTTTGTGACTTATCCCTACAAAATAAGTGTAGAACAAGAAAAAGCTAGCAAGTTAAGTGACTGTATTCCCATGGATTCAGCTGATCCTGAAAGTAGCTCAGACTTAATTAAAGAGTTTAAGTTTGGCCGTTAGCAAGATGGTCATTGTCAATAATTTCACGATTTGATAGCATCAGGCTGGTAGTTCTAGCGCTAGCGGTGAGTGGATTTGTGAACTCCGCCAGGTCGGGAACGAAGCAACGGTAGCAAAAAAACTTAGGTGCTAGTTGCTAGGGCTACTTTATCTTCAGATTTTTGTGAGGAGTTTCGGCCAGCATGTCCTACCAAGTCCTAGCCCGTAAGTGGCGGCCCCAAACTTTTGATCAATTAAAAGGTCAGCAACATGCGGTGCGAGTTCTCTCTAATTCTCTGCAAAATAATAAATTAGCACATGCCTATCTCTTCACTGGGACTCGTGGTGTTGGCAAGACTTCTTTAGCCCGTATTTTTGCCAAGGCCATTAATTGTCCTAATCGAGATGAAAAGCAAAATCCTTGTTTGCAATGCCACCACTGCAAAGAAATAGAAAGTGCTAGTTCGCTAGATTATCGGGAAGTGGATGGAGCCTCTTATAATGGTGTGGATCAGATCAGGCAAATTATTGATCAAATTCAATACACTCCAAGTTCAGGCCGTTATAAAATTTTTGTGATTGATGAAGTTCATATGTTAAGCCAAAACGCCTTTAACGCTTTATTAAAAACATTAGAGGAACCACCCGCACATGGTTTATTTATTTTTGCCACTACTGATCCGCAAAAGATACCGGAGACTATCCTTTCACGCTGTCAAAGATTAGATTTAAGAACAGTTCAAGCTCAAACCCTCAAAGACGTTTTGCAAGATATTGCCAGCAAAGAAAAACTTGATTTTGAAAGTGAAGAGGTGATCAATCGTTTAGTTGAAGCAGCTCAGGGTTCACTTCGAGATATGTTGAGTACTTTAGAGCAGGTTCGAGCATCGATTGGTTATCAAGGAGTGATCACCCTTGATGCAGTTAATTTTTCACTTGGATTGGTGAATCAAAATCTAGCCAAAAGCATTGTTCGCAGTTTGTTTGAAGGTGATGTTATGCAATTGAAGAAGTTTTACCATCAGTCCTTCCACGAAAATGTGGACTTGAAAAAATTTGCCCAACAATTACACGACATCTTTGCGGCGGTGGTAGAGAAAAAAATTCAAGGTGTGGCAGCTTTAAATCATATTCAATTGGATGAGGCTTTCTGGGTCTATGAAACATTTAGTAAAGATCTGAACTGGGCCTTAAGCTCCATTGATCCCAGAGCAGTGCTTGAACTCATTCTTTCTAAAATCGCCATGAGACGTCAATTACTATCTAGCACAGCGGGACAAGAAGAGTCACAAGCTGAAGTTAAAAAAACAAGCCAGGAAAAAAAAAAAAGACCATTGAGTTTAACCGCTGATCAGTGGATTGAATTTATTAGGCAATTGCGTGGCAAAAAGCCATCCACATGCGCAGCTTTAGAGCTGACTCAATTTTCCAAAATAGCTGATGATAAGATCGAATTATTTTATCGTGAGAGTGATCAGAGCCTAGTCAGTTACTTAGACGATGCTGAAGTTGCCAAACAATTAAAAGAGGATTTAATAACTTACTTTGGCTGGGATGATGAGGTGAAGCTGAGCTATACCGCGCTAGATCAACAGACACAAAGTGAGTTAGCATTTAGCAGTGTGGCAGATCTTTTTGAATCTGAACGACAAAAACAATTAGCAGATAGAAAAGAGTCAATTAAACAAAACCCGTTGGTTTACGCTGCCGAAAAGATTTTTAATGTGAAGGTTGATAAGATTCATTTAAAATAGTGAAAAAGGAATATCCATATGAAAAACATGAATAATTTGATTAAACAAGCACAACAGATGCAATCAAAGTTAACCACTTTACAAAAAGAGCTTGCTGAAAGGGAGGTTGAATCAACATCTGGAGGTGGGATGGTAAAGGTTAAAGTCAATGGCAAGCAGGAAATTTTAGAAATTCAAATTGACAAGCAATGTGTGGATCCAGCAGATGTGGAAATGCTAGAAGAGCTTATCAAAACAGCTGTGAATAGTGCCGTTAAGGAGTCTCAAGATATGGTTTCTAATGCCATGTCTAAGGTCACAGGTGGGGTTAATATCCCTGGACTGTTCTAATGAGCTTAAATTACCCCAAGGCATTAGAGCAATTAGTGGAATCCCTTTCTCAATTGCCTGGAGTAGGAAGCAGAACAGCTCTGCGCTATTCTCTCAATCTTGTGCAGTGGTCTAAAAGTCATCGGAGTCAACTGCTCAATGCAATCGATCAAATTGATCGCATTCAGTATTGTCAGCAGTGCCATGCTTATTGTGATGAAGGAAAAGACCTTTGCTCACTTTGCACAGATGAGCAGAGAAAAGGATCACAAATGCTTTGCGTAGTAGAAAGCTTTAGTGACTTATTGGCCATTGAGAAAAGTCAGCAATTCCATGGTCTTTATCATATTACTGGAGGAGTGCTCAATCCCTTATTAGGTATTGGTCCTGAGAAACTTAAGCTTGAGAGTCTCTTTAAAAGGATTTATCAAAAGAGTTTCACTCATGTCATATTGGCGATTAATCCTTCAGTAGAAGGTGATGCCACCTGTTCTTTTATAAGAGAAAAAATAAAGGATTATTGCTCAGTTCAAAGAATTGGCTTTGGTGTTCCGGTGGGTGGAAATTTAGAA
>SKGZ01000251.1 GCA_007117175.1 Bacteriovoracales bacterium
CTTTAAAGAGCCAGTGATTTTAATTGCAGGCGGTAAAGATACTGATTCGACTTATGAAAAATACGCTGAAGCAATGAAGGAGAAAGTTCGAATTATGGTTTTAGTGGGAGAGTGCAAGGAAAATATGAACAGGGACTTAGGGGATCACACCCAAACCTTTTTAGTAGGTTCATTTGACGAGTCAGTTCTACTGGCATACCAAAAGTCTAGAACAGGTGATGTAGTTTTACTCTGCCCTGGGGCTCCCTCAACTGATGTTTTTAGGGATTATGTGGAAAAAGGCAATTATTACAAAAAACTCATTTTTCAGTTATAATATAAACAATGGAGCCTAATCGCCACTCGCATTATTTTTTAATAAGTCTTAGTTTGCTAGTTCTTTTTGGCCTTATTATGGTCTATTCATCTAGCTATATTTATGCCAAAGAGTACTTTGGTGGCTCATCTTTCTTTTTTTTCAAGCAACTGACTTATGTCTTAATTGGCGTGGGAATATTGTTAGTTGGTTCAAGAGTTCCATTTGATTGGTTCTATCGCAATAGCTATAAAATCAATCTAGCAATTTTATTTTTAATTCTGATGACTTTTGTTGGTGCATTTTCTGTTGAAGTCAAGGGTGCTTCACGTTGGATCAGCCTGATGGGCTTTAGGTTTCAACCAGGGGAGTTGTTAAAGTATTCAGTGTTACTTTGCTCTCTTCATTACTTTCAAAACTTTCACTTTTTTTCTAATAGAGAGAGGTGGATCAAATTATTCTTTTTATTTTTTCCAGTCTTACTTTTATTGTTTCAGCCTGACTTTGGAATGTTTTCTCTTTGTTTGCTGAATATTGTCTTTGTCTGTTTTTTGAGTGATTTTCCCCGTCGCTATTTTTATAGTTTTGTTGCGATCTCACTTATAGCAGCCGCTCTGGTGGGGGCAATGGCGCCCTATCGAGTTAAGCGCTTTATGACTTTTCTTGATCCTTGGGCTGATCCTCTTAATTCAGGGTTTCAAATTATTCAGTCTTTCTTAGGATTTGCCAATGGCTTTATCTTTGGACAGGGTTTGGGCAATAGTAATGAGAAACTTTTCTATTTACCCGAAGCTCATAATGACTTTATCTTAAGTGTCATTGGCGAGGAACTGGGTTTTGTTGGAGTTTTCTTCACTGTGACTTTATTTTCTTTATTAGTTTATTTTGGATTCAAGATGGCCTTGACTATTAAAAAAAACAGGCAAGAGGCACAGGTTTTTGCAGTGGCTGCAATTAGCTCTATTGGGATGCAAGCTTTTCTTAACATGGCCGTGGTGCTCGGGCTGTTGCCAACTAAAGGATTAACACTTCCATTTATTTCTTATGGAGGATCCTCTCTGTTAGCTAATTTTTTCTTAATTTCAATTTTTTTCTCTGCATGCCTTCATAGAGTAGGAGAGAGGATACTTTCTCACCCCTCAGGACCAGAAGAAGCAGTGGTTGATGAAAAGTGGGGGTGAGATATGAATTCCCTAGATCTATTTTTCCAAGAACTATCATTAAGAGAGGACTGCTCGTTAAAAAAAAATATTGATCTCTCTGCTATGAGCACGATGAGGCTAAGTTCTCTCGGACATATGATTGAGGTTTACTCAATTCCTTGTTTGCAGTTTGTGCTGAAAAGTTTAAAAAAATACAATCAATCTTATCAGGTGATAGGGCGAGGATCCAATCTCCTTCTGCCTTCAGAGCTTAACCACATTTTAATTCAGTTAAAATTACCCTTTGATCCTAAAATATTTGAAGAAAAAAGTGATTTCTATCACTTGCCAGCATCCATGTCTATTTCAGTTTTAACAGCGAAGGCCATACAGCATAATATTAAGGGTTGGGAAATTCTTACAGGTATTCCCGCATCTCTAGGAGGGGCGATCTATATGAATGCTGGAACAAAATTTGGCGAGATTTCTCAGCTGATCGATTCAGTTCAGATAATGAACTCTGCAGGAGTGATCAGAGAAGAAAAAATGACTTCGAAGTCTTTTAGTTATCGCAAGAATCATTTTACCAGAGAAGGTGATATTATTCTTTCTGCTGTTTTAAGACATTTAGGTCAGGATTCATCTGTGGCCACTGTTATAAAAAACTATGCTCAATATCGAAAGCAAACACAGCCGCTAGGTAGTGCAAATTGTGGCTGTGTCTTTAAAAACATCGATAAAAATTTACCTGCTGGTAAACTTATTGATATAATAGGTTTGAAGGGATTATCGCAAAAGGATTTGGTCGTGAGCTCACTTCATGGAAATTTTATAGAAAACAAAGGGCAAGCTTCCCAGTTAGAGGACTTTCAGCTCTTAATAGATAAAATAAAGAGGGTCAGTCTTGACTATATTGATCAACCATTAGAGCTTGAGGTTCAGCTGTGAAGATACTGTGGGTTCTTCTTTCTTGCTCACTGCTCACTGCTCAGGCAAGCCTTTCTCCCCTGCATAAGGTGAATTACAAGACCCATTTCGGCAATTGCCCACAAAAAACAACTGCTCAGCTGACCATGGACTTAGTGCGATTATTTGAGGAAAAAGAAAGTCTTAAAAGTTTAAAAGATAAAATTGTAGAAGAAAATTTAAAGGACAAATACTTTATTAGCCACTATCAAGTTAATTATAATCCTATCCTGAAAGATCTTTCTTTTTATTATGAATGTCCTAGGGCTTTATTAAAGGTTCAAATTTTTAAGCCAGATGGAAATGAGCATTATAACGCTGTTTTGGTAGAGGATGGCAGGCTTTTGGATCCTATTTATGAAGTAACTCTAAGATCTGAGAATCTTATTCAACAACAATTACCTTTTTTGGCAGTCAAAGTTGATCAGATTAACGATGACTTACAGAATAGAATTGCTGTTTTATTTAATTTATTTCCCGAATCTATTCAGGGTAATTTAGCAGAGATAATTATTGGTGATAATGAGGAAATGACGCTGATTCTAAGTTTGCAGGATCAAACGGTCAGTGTTTTTTTAGGTGAAAATCAATGGTCGGATAAAATTCCAAAGCTGACTCGAGTGATCAGTTATATGCTCGATCGCAATAAAGTGCCTGCAATTATTAATATGACCAACTTGAAAAAAGTTATTGTCAAGTTTTCTCGGAATTTATAGCATTAAATAAAATGGAGTTGAATTAATCACTTCAATGAATTGAATGAGAAAGGAATCTCATGAATGAAAAAAACACAATTGTTGCTCTGGATGTTGGAACAACTAAAGTTTGCACAATTATCGGAGTCAAATATCCAGAAGGGGTTGAGATTATCGGCGTTGGCTCTCATCCAAGTTATGGCCTAAAAAAAGGCTCTGTTGTTAACATTGATAAGACGGTTAAATCGATCAGACAGTCATTAGAAGAAGCTAAGTTAATGGCAGGTCTTCCCACCTTGGAAAGTGCCACTATTGGCATTGCTGGCTCACATATCTATAGCTTTAATAGCGTAGGAGTAGTGAGTATTAAAGGTAATGAAGTTAGCAGTGCCGATGTTGAAAGAGTCATTGATGCTGCCAAAGCAATTGTCATACCATCAGATCGTGAGATCCTGCACGTGTTACCCCAAGAGTTTAAAGTTGATAATACTCGAGGAATTAAAGATCCAGTAGGGATGTGTGGAGTCAGGCTAGAAGTGCACGTGCACATTGTGACAGCACAAACATCCTTAATGCAGAATATGATTCGTTGTGTAGAGCAGGCTGGTGTTAGGCCAAAAGATATTATTTTACAGCCGATAGCATCTTCCAGAGCAGCATTGAGTAGCGAAGAAAAGGATTTAGGTGTCGCTCTTATCGATATTGGTGGGGGAACTACTGATATTGCCATTTGGAAAGAAGGCTCATTGATTCACTCGCAGATTATTCCTGTGGGTGGGAATCATTTCACCAACGATTTGGCGGTAGCATTAAAAATACCTCACAATGAAGCAGAGAGAATTAAGATTAATCATGGGTCTGTTTTACCTGGTAAAATTGCAAATTCATCTCATATTACGGTTCAAGGATTAGCAGGAATGAAGCCAAGAGAAGTTGCTGTTAATCATATTGCTGAGATTTTGAGTTCACGGGCAGAGGAGTTATTTGATCTAGTAAGAGATGAGCTTAATGATAAAGGTCTCAATGATGAAATTAACGGTGGTTATGTTCTCACCGGCGGCGGCGCGCTCATCGAGGGGCTAGTAGAGTTTGGAGAATTCCTACTAGAAAGACCTGTCAAAATTGGCTATCCCGTGCCATTTGGAGGGATGACCACAGTCATGCAAAATCCAAAGTTTTCTACAGTTCTAGGTTTAGTGTTAGAAGATCAAGCACGAAATCCAGATTTTGTTGAAGAAAAAAACTTTAAAGATAATAAGAAAGTGAAAGAGGGAGATTTAATTGCAAGATTTGCGCGATCCCTTAAAAGTGTTTTAAAAGAAATTTTTTAGTCTGGAGGACAATATGTTTGAAAATGCAGAAGAAAAAAATCTATCAAGCTCTGGTGCAGTGATTAAAGTCATTGGAGTTGGTGGAGGTGGATGTAATGCTATTAATACCATGATTGCCTCTGGCCTAAAGGGTGTACAGTATATTGTGGCGAATACGGATTGCCAGGCACTTAACGCCAGCAAGGCAGATGTGAAAATTCAATTGGGTGCAGAAGTGACTAAAGGATTAGGAGCTGGTGCTAACCCTGAAATGGGGCGCAAGGCTGCACTAGAAGACTATGAAAAACTTTCTGAGGCTATTTCGGGCGCAGATATGGTCTTTATTACTGCCGGAATGGGCGGAGGAACCGGAACAGGTGCTGCTCCGGTGATTGCCAAGCTAGCTAAGGAGCTTGGAGCTTTGACAGTGGGTGTAGTCACTAAGCCATTTGCTTTTGAAGGAAAGAAAAGATCAAGACAAGCACTTTCTGGTATTAAGGACTTGGAAGAGTCAGTGGATTCTCTTATCACTATCCCCAATCAAAGACTTTTAATGCTAGCTGATGAGTCGTTGTCTCTTGTTGATACATTCAAGAGAGCGGATCAGGTTTTACTCAACGCCGTTCAAGGAATTTCAGATCTTATTAACAATACAGGTCTGATTAATGCGGACTTTGCCGATGTCAGTACAGTGATGAGTAATAAGGGACTTGCTTTAATGGGAACAGGTGTTGCTGCTGGAGAGGGTCGAGCGGTGGCTGCTGCAGAGATGGCAATTAATTCACCATTACTAGAAGACATTACTATCGATGGGGCAACTGGAATCATTATCAATATTACTGGCTCAAGTGCTCTTTCTATTAATGAAACCAATGAGGCGACGACTTTAATCATGGAAGCGGCTGACGAGGATGCTGAAATTATTTTTGGCACAGTGATTGATGAAGATATGGGTGATGAGATTAAAATTACTGTGATCGCAACAGGATTAAATAACCCTAATGAAAGTCGCAGCTCCAGAAATTTTGCTCATTCAGAGATCATTGAGCCGAGCGCTTCACCGGTTGAGTCAGAAAAAGAGATGGAAGATTTTATGAATGATCTTGAGTCAGCTAGCATGCAAAAAGAGCCAGGGCCACAAGTTGAAATGAGTCGACACCAGCTAGCGGAAAACCTCAAAGCAGCTGCTCAGAAGGTAGAGCAAACGA
>SKGZ01000030.1 GCA_007117175.1 Bacteriovoracales bacterium
CAATATCAAGTAATTGCCCCTGGTAGTCTCTTCTAATGTTTTCTAAATTCAAGACTCTCCCTCCCTACAGTATATCAAAATCAAATTTCAGCTTACGATTATTATAAAAAATTCTCTTCAGAAAATCTGCTGAGTGGTAATAACCACAAAAATTCTCTGCTCTCGCACCTATTGCATAGGATGGTGCAATTAAGCTGGTATTTGCCATAAATAATCCTCGACCTTTGTTTTGATAATCTCTCCATTCAATCCCCTGACGAGGAAAGTTGATTGGTCTAGCAGCCCCTGAACTAACCAAAATAAGAGTTTCGTATGGATTCGTTTCATCAATCAAATAACGAAGAAGTTGCTCTATTTGTTGATGGTAATCTCGAGCCTCATTAACTTTTCCACTATTTAACAAATCCAAGTAACGAAAGTCCCTTACTAATAGGAAGTACTTATTTTGCTTACTCAAATACCGTTCATAGAGGGATATGACATTCTCCAAAAGAGGAAATGTGCAATTTCTTAAATCACAAGACTGATCGCGGTAAAAACCTGCATTTCTTATTCTTTCTTTATTAAGATGAGAAAAGTTTTCTTCTTCAGGGGTAGGCTCTGCTTCTTCACTAGAGTTTTCCCTGTCAATGGGGGGATCTAATATTTTGACAGGGGGTAAAAAACCACTGCGAACCAGGGCAACAGCGTCAAGGTATTGCCCCTGTTGCTCTTCTTGGCAGGCCGTATATTGCTTCAAGCTTTGCTGTTCATTAATCAATGACTCATAAATAGCAAGACGGTAAGTTTTTAACTCATTCAAATAAGACCAGATAGGCTTTTTCTCTACGTCGCTACACTGACCCTCAATATTTTCACTTCCAGATAACTGCATTTGAAAGTTAATATGAGGGTTGCTACGCAAACCATAGGCACTAAAATCAAAACTCTGACCGTGACAAATGAATTTCTCAAAAACAGAATCTTGTGCTGCAGGATCGTCAGTTAGCTTGTTAAAGATTAAATGCTCACTGGATAAACCAGCAATCTGCAACCAAATAATTTTTCTTGGCTGGTCACCAAATCGATGTTCCCTCATTCCCACCGGTGTGGTATAAGTGCAGGAATACAATAAAAAAAGACTAAGTAGCCCTATGGCATTCATGTGGAATTATCCTTTAATTTCATCCTATCTTATCTATAATACAATAAAGACTTAAAGTTAATTTTAGGAGAGACAAGTGCAAATCACTAGAGAAATTATGTGGAATATTCCACCAGCGATGAAAACAAGTATGTATGCCTTACTTGCCGTTGCTACAATTATTTTCATTTATGGGCTCTATCGTCAATATCAATTTATCACCAACGGACAAGGTCTTCAATCATTGATGAGTGACCGACTTCATTGGAAGCAATTTCTGTCTACTATTTTTTTTCAAGGAAAAGTAACAAGAAATCAATATGTGGCCATTTTTCACAGTCTGATTTTTTACGGCTTTATCATTCTTTGGATCGCTACCGATCTAGTGGCAATCCACTACGACACACCATTGAAGATTTTTCAGGGTACGACCTATAAGGTTGTGTCCTTACTTGCGGACCTAGCAGGAGTGGCAATCTTGATTGGTATCGCACTGGCATTTTATCGACGCTATATTATTAAGCCTGATTACCTCAGCGCTACACGGCCAAATAGAGAACTGTTTATGTACGGGATGCTGATCAGTTTAGTGGTCGTTGGCTTTCTACTTGAAGCAATACGTATTCAAGCAACTGGCTTTCCTAGCTTTGAGCAAACTTTTTCACCCATTGGCTGGATGTTAGCAGTTCTCATTGACAAACTACCAACAACAGAAACCACCCTCTCCACTAGTTACCAAGTATTATGGTTTTTACATATGCTTAACACTATGGTTTTTTTAGCCTGTATTCCCTTTAGCAAGTTTTCTCATCTTATCCTTATTCCTCTTAATAATTTGCTCACTCCAGAAAGGCGAGGAGCCGTTCTCAACCCCATGGATTTCGAAGACGAAGAAGCTGAAACCTTTGGACTTGGGAAAACGAGTGAACTCACCGCAGCCCAAAGACTCGACACTATCAGCTGTGTTGAATGCGGACGTTGTACTCAAGTTTGCCCCGCCTTGCAATCAGATAAACCACTTGATCCCAAGCTTATTGTGACAAAGATGAGAGATCACATGGAGCAGGGAAAAGTTGATCTTTGGGAAAACCCACTTTATAGCAATAGTGAACTTGACTCCTGCACCACCTGTGGAGCCTGCATGGAAGAATGCCCTGCAGGAATAGAGCATGTCAGCTTGATCATGGACCTTAAACGCTATAAGGCCCTAACCTTGGGAGAGATTCCCCCAGCTGCAGCAGATGCTGTGAACAAGATCAAAGTGAATGGTAATCCTTGGGGAGTGAGCCAAGAAGATCGTTTTAAATGGGCCGAAGGTCTTGAGGTTCCAGTCATTGAGGAACAAAAACCAGTCGATTACCTCTATTACGTTGGCTGCGCAGGATCCTACGATGCCTCCAACCAAAAGGTTGTCAAGGATACAGTCACCTTGCTCAAAAAAGCTGGAGTAAGCTTTGCAGTCATGGGCAAAACCGAAAAATGCAATGGAGATCCTATTAGACGTTTTGGTGACGAGTATAGCTTCTTTGAAATTGCTATTGAAAATATCGCACAAATGAATCGCTACCAATTTAAAAAAGTCGTCACCCATTGTCCTCATTGCCTTCACACCATCGGCAAAGAATACGCTAAATTCGAAGATGGCTCTTTTGAAACAGTCCACCACACCCAGCTATTGGCAGAGTTAATAAAATCAGGAAAGCTCAAGCCAGAAAAAAAGGTGGAAAGCCAGTTAACCTTTCACGATCCGTGTTATCTGGGCCGGCATCATGGAGAATACGATGCTCCACGCTTTATTTTGAATTCAATTCAAGGAGTGCAACTTAAAGAAATGGAACAATCCAAAGAAAAATCTCTTTGCTGCGGAATGGGGGGCGGCAATATGTGGTATGAATTACCAGAAGGCAAAGATCTATCTATCAATCGACTCCAGCAAGTGGGAGAAACAAAAAGTCAAAAACTTGCAACTTCTTGTTCCTTTTGCATGATTAACTTTAACTCAGGCAAGGGCAAAGTTGCCTCAACAGAGGAATTAGAAATTGAGGATGTTTCATCGATTCTGGCAAAGTCTGTTGAATAAAGTATTTCTCTTCTTTATTCTCTGCTTTGTAACAAAGTCCCACGCACAAAGTGAAGTTCCAGGCTTATTTGAAAGCCTAGATGTCTTAATTCAAGTTGATCAAAAGAATCAAAGAAAGCAAACAGAAATTCCTCTCTTTGATAGAAGAATTTTGCAGGGTCAAATTTTCTTAGAAGAAAAACAACTCAACTCCATTCTCTTCAATTTACCACGCAACCTAACAACCCTAGGACAAGACAATCCATGCTCATTGATCCACCTGATGAATATTAACCAACTCGGAGTTGATCATATCCTCTTTTTTGATCGCAATGAAAATCAACTTAAACGAGTTGGTTCTGATAAAATCGTTCACCACTACCTCAACGGAATATGTTCTACTCAAAGAGCACTGGATAAAAAACTGAACGTTCGCAATCAAAGTGCTATGGCCCAAATTAGAAACACCTTAATTCCTATCCCCAAGCACATTGACCAGTGCTACCAACTACACAAGGCCCTTGGTGAAAATCCTGAATCGACATACTTTTGTGGCTATGTCCATCAAGTTGAGCGCTTTCAGCAGATCGCCCAAGAGAGTGGCCAAGTGAGTCAAAATATTAATCAAATCAGAAGTACTAATCTTCGAGCTCAAAAAATTATCGACTTCATGGGAAAAAATAATTTTAAAGATTACCAGATCTTTTGCCGCAACACTGACCAACCTAGGAAGTTTTGTGATCAAATTATGAATGCTCGCTTTTTTGAACGAATGGCCAAAAATTCGCTAACATTACCTTTCGTTAAATCTCAGTGCTCCAACTTACAAACTAAAAGTCATTCCACAGGTTATAGCACAGAAAAAGCGATGAACTGCATCCAGGCAATGAACAGCAAGCCAGAACTATGCCTTTTTCATAATCCTAGCTACTCTAGCTACTTTCCAAAAGAGATTTGTCCTTCCCTTGAAGAGAATTTAAATCTTTCGAGATTACCTATTCTCAGTTACGACTGTCCTGGCAAAGTAGAAAATGACCTTGCCATACAGGCTTCACGAATACTGAGTTTCTTTGAACCAGACAAATATAATTACCAGTGGGGTTCCAAGGATTTGAGCTGCACTCAAGCCTTAACTGTCCCCTATATAGACTTTGCATCCAAAATCGATCAAGAGCAAGGATGGGGAACCCAGGCGTGCTATAAAAACCCTAAAAAAGGATCCCGTCGATGTCAGCCTATTGTTTTTCATAATCATAGTTCCAAAAATTCATTTCGTAGTTTCATTGAAAAGACTCTTAAGGACTTTCAAACTAAAGGTAATGTAGAGTGCCAATTAATAGCAAAAGAACTCTTTGATCCCAAAAGACTTGAATATCAATCCGGCTGCTATATCCTCATCGAGCCTAGTTGCAATGCCAATCAATGTCCTTTTGAGATTAAGTTTAATAACAGAAGCCTTGATCCATTAGTTGATGTTCAATTTGAACCTAAAGGATGGTATAGTGGTCTTTCTGAAAAGACATCCAATTTTTCATTTGAACAATCACTGATTCGACAGCTCAAACTCAGCAGTCAATCTATCAAAAATGCTAAGCAAGCAAAAAAATTTCTAGAAGAAAACCCTAATGGCATTATTCACGGGATTGCATGCGCAGAAGAACTCTATCCACAAAACTATCGCAGACAAGGCTTTAGTCAATGCCGTCCTCTCCCCATTCTGATCACAGGTAGAGATCGCAAAGTCACTAATCAAAATGAAAATATTTTTGTAGTCCAATCAGTCATTGATAGTAATAGCTCTCCACGTCTAATGGACTGGAGCTATATTCACAATGCAGTTCACCTTTACCACCAAATCCACCCGCAAAAGAAATGGAGTTTAAATGGGATTAGTCGTTAAAATCATTCTGATACTAAACCTCAATACATTGCTATTTGCCCAGAGTTTAATTCCTTTCACTGCAAAAGTACCTACCGCTGCCCTTGTCTATTTTACAAAGGATGCAGAGATCTCTTATTACAAAAAACGTAGTCATACCTTTGATATGGTGGCCAAGAATAAGACCACTCAATTGCTTAAATTGGATGAAGAGTTTCATCTCTGGCCCCATGCTAGCTATCTAGAGAAAAGAATTGTTTTTGAGGTTGACCCCACATACTACAGCCATCTTAATATCAAAAAGGATAATGACCTTTATCTTTCACAAATTGGCTCCAATGAAATTGAACTCATCGGCAGAGGAATCCAGCCAAAGCTGCACCTAGCTGACACATGGATTTCATTTTACTCTCCTAGTCGTAAAAGAATATTCTTTTACCATGCACCGTCTAAGGAATTGAAATTTAATATAGAAGTCAACAACCCTATCAATCCCTATTTCATCCCACAAGTTGAAATGATTAACCCTCAGACGATTGTTTATACTGATGTTAATCAAAAATCACAAACAGCAGCGCTGGTCTTCAACCCTATAAGTGAATCCTTTGAGCCTCTTTACCAAACAACTCAGGCTGATTCTTTTCTTTCTCTTTGCAATGCTCAATCCCAACTAGTCATTGCCGACTTTTCTCAAAAACAAGGAAATCTTAGTGCATTGCACATCGCTCTCAACTTGAAAGATTCCCCACCATATCAAACAAAACAAATCTATCAAAATGACTCTGCCCATATTGGCAGCATAACCTGCAAAGAAACTGACAATCTCATCTACTTCATTAAGTCTTTTTCCTCTAATCCATCTTCGCTTCTGCCTTCAGATTTGGTTCGCTTCAACTTAAGCGAAATGAAATACGAAAAGATATCTCACAATTCAAATATTAACCAAGTTTATCTCATGGGGGGTGAGGTTTTTGCATCTCAAAAGAGTAAAATTTTAATTTTAAACGAAGAAGGTTCCCAATGAAATATATACTCTGCTTCTTCATTCTCATCTCAGTCACCATGGCGCAAGAGCTGGTTATTCATCATAAGAAAATCCCCAAGGAAATGGCACTGCTGATTGATTGCCTTTGGACTAATACCAAGAATGACTCCCGCAAATTTGAACTCCTTTCATCGCTTAGTAGTATGAACTCCCAACTCAATTATCTTTCACCAGCATCCTTAAACTTTATTGCCAAGAGTGAAATATATAAATTTTTAATGGAAAGAGATTTTTTCTCTGAACATATAAGCAATTACCCTCTGGTTCAACCACAAGATTACTCTAAAATGACTTCCAGTCTTAAAAAAATTCCAAGTTCTTTTTGTGGATTTAATCAATGGGTCTTTAAGGCCATGAATAGCGACCTTGAACAAATTATTGAAAGCCAGGCCATTGATAAATTCTACCAATACAATGCAGGCAAACCTGATTCTAATGTTGAACGATTAGTTAAAATCTCAAAGTACATTGGCCCTTGGCTCACCGCTTATCGCTATCTAGAGCCAAGCCTAATCGAAAAAATTACCATTGAACACTATCAACATTTACTTACTCATTTGCAAACAGTCACTAGCTACTACCAAGCTTTTACACAATCTCATTACCAAGAACCGCAAACATTTTTTGATCTTCCTACGCTCAAGCCCTCCGAAATGGAACAAGTTAAAGTCAAAAGCCTGGATGATGTTCTTAAATCTATTCCAGAAGAAGAAAGTGGCGCAAAATCTAAAGTTGACCAACTTTTCAAAGACCTCGATTTAAGAAAAAGCAATTAATCTTGAATCAAGCTTGTAGAGTACTGTTCCAACCTTATGGGCGATAGTCTTTTTTGATCATAAGGCTTTTCTCCTTTAGCCGAACTTTGACTCCAGTGATCATTCCAGTCCCAATTACGGAGTACTCTCTCGTTTCGAGAAAACTCATAAAGCTTATTCATAATAGGCTTAATAAAGCTCTGCTGAGTGGATACGTTGAATTTTTTATGTCGATAAAGGGCCTGCCAGCGATTGACATTGATGCGATTATTCCAGTGTGTCCACTTACCATCCTTACAGCGACTCTCATCAACCTTATGGAATTGAACACCATCATAACCTCGCGCAACTCTTCTGCTATCTTCTTGCCATGCTAAAGACGCAGAGTTAACCACTAAACAGTTCTCAGCATCTACAACCATAACCGCATGACCGACATGGGCTCCCTCTGATGGTCTGAATGTATTATAAACAAGTATATCACCGACCTTGGGCTTAAAGTAATTTTTAAATGAATCAGAGAAATCACTAACACTATGACCTGCTCTTTGAATTTGATTTCTTAATACACGAGCATTAGGAATAGAAGAACTAACATAGACATCAAAATTATCGTATGTGCGAGAATAGAAGCTTTTTGTTTCAGCATTGTACCTAATAGAATTAACCATTTCAAATGTGCTAAATTGAATCAAACGATTAGTCTTCCTATCAATATGATAACCAATACCGTAGGAATTATCATTCATTGTTAATTCTGCCAGATAAAATAAAAGATCTAATAAACCAGTACAGTCAATCTCATTCACTCGAGAGAGCTCATGCGCACTCACTTCATTCATAAAATTAGCTCTGCCCCCTAAGCGATAGCTAATACCCTGATTCACTAGCGCCCCAGCATAAAATAAGACAATCTGCTTTGCATAATTCTCACTCTCAATGAGAAGACGGATATAGTCTTCGGTGAGTGAGTTCAGTATGGACATTTCAAAATGCCAATCCCTAGAATAATCAAACTGCAATAAATGAAAATCATCTTCATTTTGATCCTCATCACTGGCGGCCACTTGAAATCGTTTTAAAAACCCCTTATAGATGTGCTCCTCTGGAGCGGTGTGACCGACAGAGATGAATAAAGACAACAGAAGACTCACTAAGGTTATTTTCATAGTACAATTATCTCAAATCATTGAGGAAAAAGAGCAGGGGCTAAAGTTATTACACACACTGTCATCATTCTAGTCAGTCGCTATTTACCTAATTTCACTTGGGTTTCGCAGTGCTGTGTGCTAATCTAGCTCCCTAGAATATGAACCTCAGTAAAAAGCCCTATAAAGGATGCCGTGACCTTTTTCCCCCAGAAAAGCTGCGGCAGGACTATCTGTTTCAGCGGATGCGACAGACTGCTCAGCTTTTTCACTACCAGCCCTACGATGGCCCATTACTAGAGGATATTGAGCTTTATCGAGCAAAATCAGGAGAAGAGCTTATTGGTGAGCAAGTCTATGATTTTATTGACAGAGGTCAGCGTCATGTGGCCATTAGACCAGAGATGACTCCCAGCCTAGCTCGAATGATTGCTCAGGTGCACAGAGAATTGCCTAAACCTATTCGCTGGTACTCCATTCCCAATTTAATGCGTTATGAAAGACCCCAGAGAGGACGCTTAAGAGAGCACTGGCAATTTAATTGTGATATCTTTGGAGCCCCCGCAGGAGAAGGAGAATTAGAACTGTTACAACTGCTGATTCACCTTTTGGAAAGCTTTGGGGCTGGCCAAGAGCACTTTGAAATCAAGATCAACGATCGCAGACTGATGGAAAACTTCTTCAAACAAAAGCTGAAAATCAACAACGAACAAACAGGTCAATTATATCGATTTGTAGATCGCTATCAAAAAATAACACACGATCAGAGAGAGCAGCAATTAGCAGCCATTCAACTCAGTGAAGAACAAAAAGATCTTTTTAATGCTTTTTTAGAAATTAAAAACTTCACTGAATTACAATTATACTTCCAAAATGAAAACGAGCTACTTGTGGATATTCAACAGTTAATGGAAAACTTGCAAAGTCTGAACTTGGCCCAATATGTGGAATATGATCCTTTTATTGTTCGCGGTCTAGACTACTACACAGGTCTGGTTTTTGAAGTTTTTGACAAACACCCCGAAAACCGAAGGGCACTTTGCGGTGGAGGAGCTTACGATAATCTTCTGGCTCTTTTTAATGAAAAGCCTCTGAATGCTGTCGGCTTTGGATTAGGAGATGTGACCCTTAAGGATTTTTTGTTAACCCATCAACTCCTTGATGAAAAAGAAATTCATAAACCACCATTATTGATCACTTTTCAGGACCAGATTGCTCACCTCTACGCAAAAAAGATTTGCCAAGCATTTCGATCCAATGATCAGCAATGCGAATTTTTAATGACTCCCATTAAAATTAACAAAGCCTTTGACTATGCCCAAAAGAAGAATATTCACTTTGTGGTCCTCATTGGGCAGGATGAATTTAATAATGCTCAATTCCAAATTAGAAATTTAGAGAAAAGAGAATCGAGTTATTTTCAATTAAAAGAAATTAAAGCTAACTTATTAGAAGGACTATAAATACATGGAAGAGTCGACAATTGAAAAGATCTACAACCCAAAAGATGTCGAAAAAAAATGGTACCAAAAATGGAAAGATCAAAAGTGCTTCACTCCTCGCCAAGGTGACCAGCCAGCTTTTTCCTTGATCATGCCACCTCCTAATGTGACAGGGCGGCTGCACATGGGACATGCTCTCGATAATATCTGCCAAGATATCCTCATACGCTATAAAAGAATGAAGGGATTTCGTACTTTATGGATCCCGGGAGTCGATCATGCCGGCATTGCGACCCAGTCAGTGGTTGAAAAAAAACTATATAAAGAACAAAAAATAAAACGAAATGATATCGGACGAGATGAATTTCTTAAGCATGTCTGGCAGTGGAAAGAAGAACACATGCATGAAATTATCCAACAACTTGAACAACTTGGAGTAAGCTGTGACTGGGATTACCTGACCTTTACCATGGACTCTATTCCCAATAAGGCTGTCCGTAAGTTTTTTGTAGATCTTTACAATCAAGGCTTAATCTACCAAGCAGAGAAAATCATTAATTGGGACACCACTTTACAGTCGGCTATTTCAGATGCAGAAGTAGAATCCAAAGAAGTTAAAGGAAAGTTTTATTATATTCAATATCAAATTGAAGGCAGTGATGACACACTCACGATCGCTACAACCCGTCCAGAAACACTTTTTGGTGACACGGCAGTAGCAGTGAACCCAAAAGATGAACGATTTTCTCAATACATTGGCAGTTATGCAATCTTACCACTCACCGATCGAAAGATTCCGATTATAGGAGACGAATATGTTGAACTTGAACTTGGAACAGGCTGCTTAAAGGTCACACCCGGGCATGACTTTAATGACTTTGAAATTGGTAAGCGTCATCAGCTACCAATTATCAATATACTTAACAAAGATGGAACTTTTAATGAAAATGCTGCAGCAATCCAAGGACTTAATGTTCAGCAAGGAAGAAAAAAAACAATTGAACTACTCGAAGAAAAGAAATTACTCATCAAAGTAGAAGATCGCTTACAGATGGTAGGGCATGGCGAACGCTCTGATTCAATTATTGAGCCTATGGTTAGCCAACAATGGTTTCTCAATGTTTCTGATATGGCAAACAAGGCCGTTAAGGCAGTTGAAAATAGTGATATGAAATTTTTCCCTAAAGGCTGGGAAAATACCTACTTTTCATGGTTGCGTGAACCTAAGGACTGGTGTATTTCAAGGCAGTTATGGTGGGGACACCAGATACCAATCTATCAATGCCAATCCTGTCAACATCAATGGGCCAGCGAACAAGACCCAAGTGCCTGCCCTAATTGCCAAGCTTCTGAATTCACTCAAGACCCAGATGTGCTAGACACTTGGTTTAGCTCTGCTCTTTGGCCTCTGTCCACTCTGGGTTGGCCAGATCAAGAAACAATGAAGCAAAAGGATTTTGAAAGTTTCTTTCCTACCCACACCTTAGTGACCGGGTTTGATATTATCTTTTTCTGGGTAGCCAGAATGATGATGAGTTCGTTATCAATCACCAATCAAGTTCCCTTCAAGCATACTTATATTCACGGCATTGTGCGCGATAAACAAGGCCGTAAGATGAGTAAATCCTTAGGTAATGGGATTGACCCCCTTGAAACCATTGATCAGTACGGATGTGATGCCGTTCGTTTTACCTTAGCTGCCGGAGCAGGCTATAATCGAGGTCTTAACCTTGACCCAGCCAAAATTGAAGGCTATCGAAATTTTGTCAATAAACTCTGGAATGCTTTTCGCTTTCTCTCACCTCATCTAAAAAATACTGATTCTAATCAGATCGAGAATATTACTTCACTCAATAGTGAAGAAAAATGGATTTTAGAAGAATTAAATCAAGTGATTGAACAAGTCAGTCATTCCATTGAGGATTATCGCTTTGACGATGCTAGCTCTGCACTTTATCGTTTTATTTATGATCAGTATTGCTCATGGTTTATCGAACTCTCTAAACCAATTCTTTTCTCTGATGATGATAAGGCTAAGGGCCAACGCTTGCAGGTACTCACATTAGTTTTAAAAGATATTCTTAAACTTATTCATCCCATTACTCCCTTTGTTTCAGAGGAAATCTATTCTCACCTTAGCAAAAATCAAATGCTTATTTCTGAAAAATACCCTGAGGTCCGTGCTGAATTCAACTTTCCAGATGATCGCTTTAAGATGAATCAACTTATAGAAATGGTCACTCAAATCCGCAATCTTCGAGCTTCCCTCAACCTCAAACCTAAAGATGAAATCAAGGCCCAGTTCTTTACCGACAACCAAGAAGTTGCCCAATTTTTTTACCAACAAAAAATAGCCCTTAAGGACTTAGCTGGAATTGTAGCTGCTACAATTAGTAGTAAGGCATCTAAACGACCAGGTAAATCATCCGCTGTCGCCACTGATCAAGTGGAGGCTTATGTGCAACTTGAAGGTTTGATTGATCTTAAAAAAGAACAAGAACGGCTACAAAAGAAAATTGATCATTTACTCAAGGAACAACAAAAGTTTCAAGCAAAGCTGGATAATCCCAAGTTTTCAGAAAATGCCCCTGAAGAAGTTATCAACGAGGTCAAAGAAAAGCTCAACCACTCAACTCTTAAGATAAACTCACTAAAAGCTGCGCTGAATAATCTTGATTAGATAATTTAAGAACTATTGAATCTCAGTCACCATTATTTTACGTATCACCCCTGTCTTTAATCTTAACTCTACCCCTACTAAGGTTTTATCATCAATTTCAGGAAGATCATGTGGGGTATTAATTTGATCTGACTGAACAAGATACAACCTTACGCTATCGAGTGCCTTCATTGTTGCTTGAGCTTCACGACCTAATATTAATGAAATTAGAGTGAATAAATGCCGGGCCCTCAACCTTCCGGAAATAATATTAATTGGTATTAATTGGTCATTAAATCTTAAAAAATGTTCAGAGCTCTGTGGTCTTCTTAACTTGAAGACGAAGCCTATATCCTCAATTTGTGTATCGATCCATCTTTTCAATAAGCTTTTATACTCGCTTCCCTTGTTAACATACCACTCATAATAGCTAGAAAATTCTGTAGAAAGTTTATCTAAAATTGCAGCATATGAACCATCTCGAGTAAAATCTTTTCCGTTACGATCTTTAATACTTAGTATATTATTTTTTTCAATATCCTTTAAAATCCAAAACTGCGTATTTTTTTTCTCACTTTCATATGCTATTTGAAACCAAACTCCATCTTTAACTGTTTTTGATTTTTGCGAAGATAACACTACAAATTGGCTCTTCTCCTGTGCAGCTAAACCATACTGCCGAGAAATTTCCGCAGGGTAGTCAGTAGAAAAGGAAACCTTTTTAAATCCACTGATCTCAGTATTAACCTCATCAAAAGCATAGTTAATGGTATTGTCAGTATAGCCAGGGAAACGTAACCTAATCAGAATATCAATTTGGGTTAAATCCTCTACTCCCAATTTACTCAGCTCTTCTCGATAAAGAGTTAAATAAGAAAAAGCAGTATGAGGGAAACTATGCTTTAGTGCCCTTACACTATTGATAACAGCCTGATCGGCTATTTCTTCCCCTAGCCTTGCCCGTACATCATAGAAAAGACCTGCAAACACTTCACCTAGATCATGAACCGGTAACTTGGGTTCATAAACCTTAGTATTTTTTAACTTTCTCAAAGCATGACCACTCAACATCACTGTTCCTACATCACTTGAACCGGTTACTATATAGGCCATATAATCAGAAAACCCTTCATTTAAGCCTCCAATTTCTTCATTGAATGTTTCACGCTGCACAAGCTCATTAAAAACAGCATGTCCAGCCTCGTGAACTGCAACAGTAGGATCAAAAGAAGAAGGTCTCAAATTCATCCCTAGAATTCTAGTTAGCAGCATATTTCTTGCAGGTAAAAAGCTTAGTGAAAAATCCTTAGGGTTAAAAAATGCATTATTCTCCATAACCAGACCACTAGCCGCATCAGGAATTTCTCTATCGACTAAAACCTTGAGCTTTCTCTTGCTTTCAAACCCTAAATTATTTTCTAATTTTTCAAATAGCTGGCTAACCCAATAATAAACTGTCGCTTGACGAACTAGACTCATTTCTTCATCTGCGGCTCTTCTTTTTCTCGTCTCAGTACGACGAGTAACATAATTAGTTTTGTCTTTATTGACAAAAAAAGTTTGGTCTTGCTGACAGTTGACATGACATAAGTATAAATACTGATTATGAAAAAAAACTTGATCTAAAGGGAAAGTAAAACTTAGGCTAGGTTTATCGAGCTGAGTCTCTTCAATTAATGATTTGGGAATGTGATAACGACGAACTCCACGCCAATCATCTTGATTCATATGAGATATGTCCTTGACCAAGGGAACTGTCACCTGATTGTGTGCTAAGCTGCTGGCGCAAATAGAATTCACGAAAATGAAAGACCAAAATAATGACTTCATGACTCTCTCCTATTAGAGTGGATTATGATCTATAACCCATTTTGATCTCTTATTGGCAAATTCCTGTATTTTTTGCATGGTCTACCATTATTTAAAGAATCTTGATTAAATCTGTAAAATCCATTACAACAATCAAGTCAAGGTAGAGGGATTATCGCAAGGTCAACTTGAGGAAAGTCCGGACACCACAGAGCGCCATAGCGGATAACGTCCGCCCACCGTGAGGTGAGGACAAGTGCAACAGAAAGAATGTACAGGTCATGCTGTAGTGAAATCAGGTAAACTCTATGGGGTGCAAGTCTATGTAGGCCAACGTTTAAGATTTGCTCGATCGATGTTGGCGGGTAAGACGCTTGAGCGCAGAGGCAACTTTGTGCCTAGAGGAATGATAGTCGAAAACAGAATCCGGCTTACACTCTACCTTGACTTTTTTGACAGTAATATTTTGCGAGACTGATGGGCAAGATTGATTGTCTCTAAATCATCCCAAGAAAACCACTTTTGCTCATAATGCTTCAATTTTTTCTGCTCAGAAGTATTTAATTTTGTATCCTTGAAAATAAGGTTTTTAATCTTATAACAAGTGATTGCCGATGAAACTTCATTAATGATCTGTTTTTGAGTTCTTGTTTGATCCCAATCATACTGATCAAATTTTTCATGACTACAAGATTGGGTAAAAGTTGGAATTTCCCATTGCCCTTGTAACCACTTTTTTTCAGGCCGTTTATAAAGCAAAATTTTATTAGACTTAATCACTAGCACTCGTTTCAAGCTAAGGTCATATTGTTTTTTTTCAGGCTTAATTAAATAATCAAATTGATGATTAGTATTGGCCTTGCATTTTGAGCTCAGCGGACACAAGGAGCAATGAGGATCATCATTTTGACAGATTGTTCGACCTAAATCCATTAAGGCCTCGTTAAAAGCTCGGTAACTTATGGGGTATCGATCCATCCCACTTTGTAGAAACTTCTTTTCTATTTTGCTTTCTAACTGAGAACGCTTGCCTTGGAATTGATAAAATCTTGCTAAGACCCTAATGAGATTACCGTCAATGGCAAGAGCTGGCCTATCAAGTCCCATGGCAATGATTGCATTAGCAGTATAAGCCCCGATTCCCGGAGCATTGAGAAGCTCTTCTTTTTGATCTGGAATTGTCTGAAAATGACTTTGAAAGTATTGTGCTGCCTTGTGCAAATTGCGTGCTCTACGATAATAACCAAGGCCTATCCACTCATTGAGCACTTCTTCTTCGGAACTCAACGCCAGGGTTTTTAAGCTGGGAAAACGTTTCAGAAAACTCTCAAATCTTTTTTCTACTGCTGTCACAGTTGTTTGCTGAAGCATAATTTCAGACACCATTGTTGTGTAGAGACTTCTTTTTTTTCTCCAGGGAAGCTCTTTAAATTGCTTTTGCGACCAAGCAATCAGCTTTTCAATTAATTGTAAATTCATCAGAGTTAGTTTTGAATAATTTGAGTATTCTTAGGGATATTAAACTCAAAATGCTTCTGTGAATACTTCATTTCTTTTTTGATCTCTGTAAATGATAAAGTGACTTTTTTGCCATCCAAATAATTTAAATCTAACGAACGAACCTTCTCTAATGTGCGAATAGTCGCCCCTTTCCAATGAATGGAAACCTTAGTTAAATTAAATTCTTTACTTGCTGATTGATTAAATTCTAATTGCGTTTGATCAGGAGTTAAGTTCTTCACCTGAAAAACTTCATTGGTTTTCAACCCTCTTTGCAATGTATCAAAAAGCTTGCTCATCACTGGCTTAGTTGAACTCACCTGAACTGATCCCTTCTCTGTCTCAATAATAGGGGGAGTATAATACCATGTTTTCTTTCCATTGCTGATATAGATGGTATTATTCTTAAATTCTTTAATCCTTATTTTACCAGGAAACTGATAATCTAATAGTCCTTCACTTTTTTTAGTTGCTCCCGTTACACTCTGATAGGATTGTTCAAATTTCACTTGAAAGGCTGAAGGCAAAAATTGAGCACTATGTGAGATCTGTGATGCCGCAAAAAAAAGAAAAATTAATAAAAATATTTTTTTTATCAAACTCACTAGTATCATCACATCCCTTTAATGAAGCATCACTGATACGGCCTTACTCACACCTGGATCCTGCATGGTCACTCCGTACAGACGATCATTAAGCTCCATGGTTTTTTTATTGTGAGTAATGAGAATAAACTGAGATTCGCTACTCATCTCTCTTAATAATTCATTAAAACGACCAACATTGGCATCATCTAAAGGGGCATCAACCTCATCTAAAAGACAGAAGGGCGAAGGTTTCACCAGAAAAATAGAAAAGATAAGGCTGACCGCAGTCATGGCCTTTTCCCCACCTGACATTAAATTAATACTTTGCATTTTCTTGCCAGGCGGCTGAGCAATAATCTCCACGCCGAGCTCATCTGTTTTAGCCACTGGAACCAATTGCAAGCGAGCTGAGCCACCTCCAAAGATAATTGGAAAGACCTTGGTAAAGCGCTCATTCACTTCTTCAAAAGCTTGATTAAAGCGAATCTTTGATTTTTCATCAATATGATTAATTGCTTGATGAAGATCTTCTAACGACGCACTTAGTTCGCTAGCTTGATCCACTAAAAACTGGTAACGCTTTTTCTGGGTTTCATAGTCTTGCATGGCCTGCCAATTAATTTCTCCCAAGCGATTCATTTCCTGTTTGTTCTTCTTAAGTTTTTCTTTTATCTCCGCTAGTTGCGCAGGAAACTTTTTCTCGAATTCATAAGGATGGGCCGTTAGGGTTTCTTCTCCCTCTTCTGTTTGCATCACATACATAGCACTCAGGTCTTTCAACTGATCCATCAGATCATGCTCAAGATCCATGAATTGACTTAAGCTCTTTCGCAGATCGACTCGGTGTTGTTCAAAAAGATTACGGACAAGTAACTCTTCTTCTTCTTTGACTTGCTCAATTTTGAGCTCACTTTCGATAAGATTTTTTTCGTGTTTAGACTTAGTCTCTCTTATCTTTTTTTCTTCAGCTTCTCTTGATTGCATATTCTGGTTCAGTTCATCTAACTCACCCTTAACCTCTGATAGCTGTCTTTCCTGTTCAGATAATTGCTGTGCCATCTGCTGATTTGACTCTGCCACCTCATGCTGATCGGTGTGAATTTGCTCAATTTCTTGCTCTAATTGCTCTAACACTTCCTTGGTTTGAACTAACTGTTGCTCAAACTCTAATGCCTGTTGTTTTAAATCCTCAATTTGTCTTTGATAAGCTCCTAATTGCTGTTCATAGGTCTGACTCATTGCCTTTTTTTGATTATACTCATCCTTAAGTGCTTGAAACTCATTAGAAAATTGTTCTAAATTTTGTTCACTTTGATAGAGCTCTTCTTTTTTAAGCTTAATTTGACCTTCAATTTCTTCTTTTTGAGTCTCCAGAATCTCTTCCATCTCCATTAAATCTAAACGTCTATTGGAAGTTTGCTCTTTTTTAGTTTGTAAAATCTTTAATCGACTACTACCTGCCTCAAAGCTCTTTTCCTGGGTGCTCAGCTCTGATTTTAAACTTGCGTAATCAATTTTAGCTTTATGAAGATTTTCAGAAACAGCTTGCAACTCTTCTTGATGGGTTTTGTAATTTTGCTCTAGTTTGCTTAAATGAGAACTTTGCTTTTCCAACAAGGACTTGGTTTCACTTAGCTCTTCGCTTAGCCTTGTGATCTTTTGATTGCGTGCGAGTATCCCCTGTTGAAATTGCTCGTTATCTGCATCTTGTAAAAGGTCTACTTGAATAAGATTTTCATTCTTGCGGATCACAAGTTTTCCACTTGGATCAACAAGCGCAGCAAAATTAGAAATTTTTTGTAAATGCTCATCAATGGTTTTCATCTCCAACTGAGGAGCTATATAAAAACCAGAGAGTAAATCTCGCAAATATTGATCTTCAATCTTAAGTACTTCTGTTATTGACTTGAGCCCTAAATCACTCACCTGACTCGAATTCACATGAGTGGCAAGGTGCAAGTAATCAAGATTTTTGGCTTGCTCTTCACGCCATTGCATCACTTGAGACTGCCAAAGTGATTGGTCTCGGCCAACAGCATTGTTTAAATAGGGAGCTAGCAGTCTTTGCACTGGCTGCATCCATTCATCAGGAACGACTAATTGCTCACCTAGTAGATGAATCTCATCGCAATCTTGAATTAATTGCTGAGTTTGCCCCTTTTCCACTTCAGAAAAAGTGACCGACTCTAATGTTTCCTTCTGACCTTGGGCTAATTCAATTCTTTGCTTTAATTCACGAACTTTTTTTTCACACTCTTGCCATTGATCTTTTTCTTCCGCCACCTGAGGAGTTAACTTCTCTTTCTGGGCTTCAAGAGTTTTTAAAGACTCATCTAGCCTTTTTAACTCAGACCTTTTTTCCACTAATTGATCATTATAATAAGAAGACTCTTCTTCCAATGTTTCCATTTCCTGTGATATTTCTTGCATGGTATTGGAAGCTTCATTGAGTTGCGATGTATTTTGATACAGCTCCTGTTTTTTTTCATTTAAGCTTTGCTCTTGTTCTAACAACTCTGATTGCAATTGTTTTTTTTCTTCTTCGAAATTCGCTAGTTTTCTTTTTTGCTCGTCTATCTTGAGTTCAAACTGTGAAAAGTCTTCACTCTCTACTTTGTTCTCGCGATGGCCTTGTAGCTCCTGCTCAACTTCTGCTAATCTGTTTTTCCTGGATTCTATTTGAGCTTGTAAACGATCCACCTCTTCAAGCTTACTTTGCTGAAAGTTTTCACGCTGCTCTTAATTCTTTTTGAGAAACAAGGCACGCTCTTCGCTTGCTGCTAAGTTTCTAGACTCTTCATTATAGATTTTCTGTAATTGATCGAGCTTTTCAACTAACTCTTC